>NZ_CDWRCM010000073.1:4607-8787 GCF_977927585.1 Frankia sp. CcWB2
TCATGCTGGTACGGATCGAGGACCGCGCCCGGCCCGGCCCGTTCGGGCATCTGCTCGCCTTCGACCTGTTCGGGCTGGACGCCACCACCGCCCGCGACTGGCTGCTACGCCAGGTCACGGTCGTTGCCCCGTGGCCGGCCGGGGGGCTCGTGCCACCCCCCTTTCCCGCGGAAGTCCCGGCGGATGCGACGGGGCCCGGCCGGCGCCCGCACCGTTCCCGCGCCGGGCACGCACACCCGGGCTCCCGGGATCTCATCGCGGCACGACGGGTCGCGGTGCTGCCGCAGGAGCGCGGTCATCCGATGAGCGTGGCGTTCAGCCCCTCCGGCTCGCTGCTGGCCACCGGCGGCACCGACACGACCGTACGGCTGTGGGCGTGGGCGTTCCCCGCCCCGCCGCGACTGATCGCGACCGTCGGCTACGGGCGGCGGATCAACCAGGAGTGGGTGCGGGCGGTGACGTTCAGCCCGGACGGGCGGGTGCTCGCCGCCGCCGGGGACGCCGGCACCACCGTGCTCTGGCAGGTCGGCGACCCCACCCGCCCACTGCCGCTGATGACGCTGACCGGGCATCGCGGCTACCTGCACGATCTCGCCTTCAGCCCGGGGGCACGCTGCTGGCCACCGCCGGCGACGACCGGGCGGTGCTGCTGTGGGACCTGGCCGAACCGGGGGCTCCCCGGCGGGCTGCGGTCCTCGCCGGGCATCGCGGTCCCGTGCGGGCGGTGACGTTCAGCCCGGACGGGACCCTGCTGGCCACCGGTTCGCAGGACCGGACGGTGATCCTGTGGGATCTCGCCGACCCGACCCGACCCGGCCGGCGGCGACGGTGACGCTGACCGGCGCGCGCGGTCCCGTGCACACGGTCGCGTTCAGCCCGGACGGTGATCTGCTCGCCGCCGCCGGCAGGGACCGGACCATCCGGGTCTACTCGGTCGCCGGCCCCACGGCCCAGACCGTGCTGGCCGCGGTCGCCGACCATCGCCGGGCCGTGCACACGCTCGCCTTCAGCCCGGACGGCACCCTGCTCGCCGCCGGCGGCGGCGAGCAGACCGTGACCCTGTGCGAGGTCACCGATCCGGAGTGTCCCGGGCCCGCCCACCGGCTGCCCCCGCACGGCGGGCCGGTGCACGAGGTGGCCTTCGCCCCGGACAGCCGGCTGCTGGCCACCGCCGGCGCCGACCGCGTCACCGCCGGGTGGGAGCTGTTCCCTGGCCGCTGAGGGGCCGGGCCGGGGACGCCACGCCGGGATCGGGGCCGGCGAAGCGGTGCGCGTTCAGGCGTCGCCGAGATCCTGCCCAAGGGGGAGATGGCGGTAGATGGTGGTCCGTCCGCGCCGGGTGAGCGCGGCCACCAGGTCGAGTCGATCGGCACTCCGCCGGCGCGGGCGGCGCGGGCGGCCTCCCACATTCTCTCCTCCGCCTCGCAGGCGGCGTCGACTGAGGCGGACAGGGCGGCCATGAGCTCATGGTGAGCCTGCGTCCTCGGCGTCCACGGCGGGCGGGGCATCCACCCACCTTATGGGCGTACCAGATTGACATGCAAACACGTGGGAGATTAGCGTTTCAGATAGGTATGCGAACTGGGAATGTGATGCATCTGTCGCGGCATTGCCGCATTCTGGCCCTACCCGAGCATCCGAAGGGACCTCATGATGGCCAGATACACCTGCACGTACTGCGGTATCATCTCGGACCGGGTCCCCACCAAGGCCGAGGCATCCCAACTGCTCGCCACCCACATGCAGGTCCGCCACGGCGGGCTGGGCCGCGGCCCCCAACCGGCCGTCATCCCGCGGACCGGTTCACGTCGCGTCCGGCGCCGCTGACATTCCGCTGGCAGTCCCGCACCGCCCTTCGTCCCGCTCGCCCACGGAGCCGGGGCGGGGCACCGGGGGCGCCCGGTGGTGCTCAGGCGGCCGGCGACGGAGCGGCCAGTCCGATCAGCCGGTGCACACGCAACGGGACGGGCCTGCCCTGCACGACGAGGGGATCCGCCTCGCTCGCGGTGACGCTGTCCCGGACGAGATGATAGGTGGTGTCGCCGATGAAGATCTCGCCGGCGGGCGCGGCGTGTTCCAGCCGGGAGGCGACGTTCACCGGGTCGCCACTCACGCCACCGGCACTGACGCCACCGGCGGCGACGGTGACCTCGCCGGTGTTGATCCCGATCCGCACGCGCAGCCTCAGGTCCCGGTCGTGGTGACGTTCGGTGTTGAGCGCCTCCGTCGCGGCCCGGATCTCGAGGGCGGCGTGGACGGCGCGCAGCGCGTCGTCCACGTGCGGCTGGGGGACGCCGAACAGGGCGAACGCGGCGTCACCGATGAATCTCTCGACCGAGCCGCCGTGCGTGGAGACGATGGTGCGCACGAGGGTGAACGCCCGCCGCAGGACCTCCTGCAGCGATTCCGGGTCGATTCCTCTGCCGATGTCGGTGGTCCCGGTGATGCCCACGAACATGCTCGTGGCGGTGATGCAGGCGTCCCGTTCCGGGTCCTGCCGGATGTCGCCGGTATCCTCGCGTGCCATGGTCCCATCCTGACGCGCCGTCCCGCCGGTGAAGACGTGATTTCCGCGCCGTGGCCCGACCGGGGGATCGGGCCCGGCGTCGGCATAGCGCCGCCGACGACCGGTCTGCCGGTCAGCGGCGGCGCGGGGAACGAGGCGACCGAGGAGAACTCGCCGACCGCCGCGGCCGGGCCGCACTGGGCAACGACGAGGGGATCGGCGCGGTCCCGGGCGTGGGGTCCGAGCCTGCCGCCGGGCGCGTCCAGTGCACGGGGCGGGTCAGGGCCGGGGGCAGCGCCGTGGTGGCGTCCCCGCGGGCGGCGTCGAGCTGGGCCTGAACGACGAACAGGGCGCCATGCAGGTTGGCGCCGTGCAGGTCAGTGTCGCGCAGGTCCGCGCCGAGCAGGTCAGCCCCCTGCAGATCCGCGCCAATCAGGAGGGTTCCCTGCAGCGCCGCGCCGCGCAGGTCCGCCCCGGCGAGGTTCGCGCCGAGCAGGTCGGCGCCGCGGGGGCGCCGCCGGGGACGCCTGCTCCCGGCGCGGACCGGCAGCTCGGCGCGGACCAGGTCGCTGGCCTGCAGCAGCAAGCAGATGGACCGCCCGACGCAGCGCGGGGACGTCCACGGCGAGCAGCGTGTCAGCGTCGGCGCAGGTCAGCAGCGTGGTGCGGGCGCGGGCGTCATGCAGCTCGGCGTGCAGCGGGGCGGCGGCAGGCAGGCTCAGCGCCTCGCTCAGATACCACAGCAGCTCGTGCAGCGCCCGCATGACCGCGAAGACATCGAACATCCGCCGGGCACTGTCCGGTGCCGCCCGCCAGTCCCGCCCGCCGTAGGTGACCTGGCAGACCTGCTGCCCGGCGCCGAAGCAGTCGTACACGGCGCAGCCGCGGAACCCCCGCGGCCGCAGCTGCTCGTGAACAGCGCAGCCGAAGCCCGCGTTCAGGTTGGGGCAGGCCGTGCCGGCGGGTTTGTCAATCGCGAAGTCCACCGAGGCGGAGAACACCGGTGCCACGCAGCACAGCGCGAAACAGCGTCCGCAGTCGGCACGCAGCCGGCCGCGGGCGTCCCCGATGATTCCCGCGGCGGGATCGAGATCGTCGGGCAAGGTGTGTGCCCTTCTGAACGTCAACGGGAGACATCATTCTGACAGACGCGACCGCGGAGGATGAAGTCGCCACCCCCGTGTCCACCGGCCTCGGGCTGGCCTGGGGGCGGGATACCAGTTCGCCCGCGGTCCCCCCGCCCGCGATCCTCGGATATGTCATGCTGACAGACGCGACAGCAGGGGAGGAAGCCGGTACGAGTCCGGCGCGGTCCCGCCACTGTCACCGGGAAGTGAACCTTCCCGGGCATGCTCGCCGGCGAGGAGGCGGGCATGCCCGGCGATCGCCCGACCAGGGGTCCGGAGAGGAACCCCGAGCCGCCCGGGCGGGGCGACGGGCCACGGCCGCAGCGGCGGCTGGAAGGCCGAAGGTGCGCGTTGATCCGGGAGCCAGGATACTCCGGCCGTCGCCGTGATGACCATGGGCGAGGACCCTGGGAGGACCCCGGCATGCCCGTACCACTGCCAGACCGGCCACGTCGGCCATCCCGGCCGTACGCGCCGCACCCGTCGTACGCACCGCATCGGTGTCCGTCGTGCCGGTCGTGTCGATCCTGTCAGCCGCACACGGTGC
>NZ_CDWRCM010000073.1:9132-10244 GCF_977927585.1 Frankia sp. CcWB2
ACCGGCGACACCCGCTCGCCTCGACGGCGTCGACACCGTGGTGAGCTTCCCGCTGTCGGCGGTGGTCGGTATGGACGACCTGCGCCTGGCCCTGCTGCTCAACGCGGTCTCCCCCACGCTGGGCGGAATCCTCGTGCGTGGGGAGAAGGGCACCGCCAAGTCCACCGCCGTGCGCGGCCTGGCCGCCCTGCTGCCCCCGGTGGCGGTCGTGGAGGACTGCCGGTTCTCCTGCGCGCCGGACGCGCCGTCACCGGACTGCCCCGACGGCCCGCATCCCGCGCCGTCGCCGTCGCCGTCGTCACTGACCCGTCCGGCCCGGCTGGTGGAACTGCCCGTGGGCGCCTCCGAAGACCGGGTGACCGGTTCCCTCGATCTGGACCGGGCGTTGGCCGACGGGGTCAGCGTCCTGCGCCCGGGTCTGCTCGCCGCCGCCCACCGCGGGCTGCTCTACGTCGACGAGGTCAACCTGCTGGGGGACCATCTCGTTGACCTGCTTCTCGACGCCGCCGCCTTCGGGGTCGCCCACGTCGAACGCGACGGGGTGTCGGTGCGCCATCCGGCGGTGTTCCTGCTGGTCGGGACGATGAACCCGGAGGAGGGCGAGCTGCGTCCGCAACTGCTCGACCGGTTCGGGCTGACCGTGCACGTCGCGGCCAGCCGTGACCCGGCGGTGCGCGCGGAGGTCGTCCGCCGCCGGCTGGCGTTCGAAGCCGACCCGGCCGGGTTCGCCGCGACCTGGGCGGACGCGGAGGCGGAACTCGCGGCCCGGGTCGTCGCCGCCCGCGGCCGGCTCGGCACGGTCCGGCTCACCGACGCGGCGCTGCGGGCCGTCACCGCCATCTGCGCCGGCTGCGACGTCGACGGCATGCGCGCCGACGTGGTGCTGGCCAAGACCGCGATGGCACTCGCCGCGTGGGCGGGGCGGACCACGGTGCTCGCCGCCGACATCCGTACCGGTGCCCGTCTCGCGCTACCGCATCGCCGCCGCCGCGGGCCGTTCGACGCCCCCGGAATGGACGACGAGACTCTCGACGCCGTCCTCGACGAGGCCCTGGCCGGTCTCGACGAGCGTGTCGGGGCCGAACGCGAGACCGGCGAACGCGAAGCCGGGG
>NZ_CDWRCM010000073.1:10453-12530 GCF_977927585.1 Frankia sp. CcWB2
ACCGGTGAACGGTGCGCGCCCCGATGACGACCCGCCCGACGGCGGCGGTTCGGGGGGCGCGCCCGGTGGTGACGGCGGTCCCCACGGCGGCGGCGGTGCGGGGGACGGGAATGGCGGGAATGGCGGGGACCGGTGGTCGGCACGACTGTCCCCGTCCCCGTCGATGTCTCCGTCGATGTCTTCGACCGCGATGGCGGCCTCGACCGCGGCGGCGGCCTCGACCCGGCTCGCCGGCGCACCGGCGGCGGCGTTTCGGCCGCGGCTGCTCACCGTCGCCGGTCTCGGAACCTCCTCGGGAACCACCGGGCGTCGGTCCCCGGCCCGCGGCAGCCGCGGCGCGCTCGTCACCACCGCCGCGGACGCACCCGGCCTGCATCTGCCGGCGACCCTGCTCGCCGCCGCCCCGTTCCAGGCCTCCCGCGGCCGGTGCGGACCTGGCCTCGTGCTGGTCCCGGCGGACCGCCGTGGCGCCGTGCGCGTCGGCCGGGAGGGCAACCTGGTGCTGTTCGTCGTCGATGCCAGCGGGTCGATGGCCGCCCGCGCGCGGATGACCCTGGTCACCACGGCCGTGCTGGCCCTGCTCGTCGACGCCTACCAGCGCCGCGACCGGATCGGGGTGATCACTTTCCGGGGGTTGGGGGCGGAGGTGGTGCTCGCGCCGACCTCGAGCGTGGAGGTGGGCGCGGCCCGGCTGCGCGCGCTGCCCACCGGCGGGCGGACCCCGCTGGCCGCCGGGCTGGGCCTCGCCGGTGAGGTCCTGCGCGCCGAACGGCGCCGTGATCCGGCGCGGCGGGCCTTGCTCGTGGTCGTCACCGACGGCCGGGCGACCGCCGGGGGCGACCCGCTGCCGGTGGCCCGCGCGCTGGTGCGCGCCGCCGGTAGCGCGGCCGGACCGGCGACGGGCGGGCGGGCGGGTACCGGGGGGCGTGGCGGTGGAAGGCGTGGCGGCGGCCGGGGTGAGTTGAGCAGCGTCGTCGTCGACTGCGAGAACGGTTTCCTGCGCCTGGGCCTGGCCCAGCGGCTCGCGGGCGCCCTCGGCGGCATCACGATCCCACTGGACGCCCTGCACCATCTCACTCCTCGCGCGGCGTCCCGCACGACGTCCGGGGAGGTGGCCTGTTGACGCCGCAGGGACAGCCCGAGACCGTCCCCGACGACGGGCTGACCACCCGCCAGCGCCGCGACCGGCCGCTGCTGATGGTTCACACCGGCGACGGCAAGGGGAAGTCGACGGCCGCGTTCGGTCTGGCGTTGCGCGCCTGGTCACAGGGCTGGCCGGTCGGAGTGTTCCAGTTCGTCAAGTCCGCGAAGTGGCGCATCGGCGAGGAACGCGCGCTGCAGGTACTCGCCGACTCCGGCCAGGGCGGCCCGGTCACCTGGCACAAGATGGGCGCGGGCTGGAGCTGGGTGCGCGAACGGGTCGACCCGGACGGTGACCCAGGTGCCGCCGCCCGGGAGGGCTGGGCGCAGATCACCCGGGACCTCGCCGCGCAGACCTACCGGCTGTACGTGCTCGACGAACTGACCTACCCGTTGCGCTGGGGATGGCTCGACGTCAACGAGGTCGTCGAGGTCCTGCGCTCCCGCCCCGGCCGTCAGCATGTCGTCGTCACCGGGCGGCGCGCCCCCCGGGAGCTGCTCGACGCCGCCGACCTCGTCACCGAGATGACCAAGGTCCGCCATCCCATGGACACCGGGCAAAAAGGGCAGCGGGGCATTGAATGGTGAGCGAGCTCCGGGCGGAGATCGACATTCCCCGGCTGGTTCTCGCCGCCCCGGCCAGCGGCGCCGGCAAGACGACGGTGACCACCGGGCTGATAGCCGCGTTCACCGCCCGCGGCCTGCGCGTCTCCCCGCACAAGGTCGGCCCGGACTACATCGATCCCGGCTACCACGCGCTGGCCTGCGGCCGGCCGGGCCGCAACCTCGACGCGGTGCTCTGCGGCGCGGCGCGCATCGCCGCGCTGTTCGCCCACGGGGCCCGCGGCGCGGACCTCGCCGTCGTCGAAGGGGTGATGGGCCTGTTCGACGGGGTGGCCCGTCCCGGTCCCGGTGAGCAGGCCGACCATGCCTCCAC
>NZ_CDWRCM010000073.1:12788-15586 GCF_977927585.1 Frankia sp. CcWB2
CGCGCACGTCGCCCGGCTGCTCGACGCCCCCGTCGTGCTCGTCGTCGACGTCTCCGGCGCCGCCCGCTCGATCGCCGCGCTCGTCGCCGGGTTCCGCGGATTCGACCGGCGGATCCGCCTGGCCGGGGTGATCCTCAACCGGGTCGGTTCCCCCCGTCACCGCGACCTGCTCACCGAGGCACTCGACGACATCGCCGTGCCCGTGCTCGGCGCGGTGCCGCGGGAACAGGCCGTCCACACCCCCTCGCGGCATCTCGGTCTGGTACCGGCGGCGGAACGCAGGCCCGCCGCCGTCGCCGCCGTCGACCGGCTCGGCGCGCTGGTCGGATCCGCCTGCGACCTCGACGCCCTGCTGCGGGTGGCACGCACCGCGCCGCCGTTGCGCGTCGCACGTTGGGATCCGGCCACCGTGCTCGCCGCGGCCGGACCGGCGGACCCGGCAGCGATCGCTCCGGTAGCGGTCACGACAGCAGACCCGGCGGTGCCCGCGGTGCCCGACCGGCCCCCGCGGGTCGCGGTCGCCGGGGGAGCCGCGTTCACCTTCGGCTACCCCGAACACATCGAGCTGCTCACCGCCGCGGGCGCCGACGTCGTCCCCGTCGACCCGCTGCGCGACGAGACGCTGCCACCGGGAACCGACGCCCTGATCATCGGCGGTGGTTTCCCCGAGGAGCACGTCGCCGCGCTCGCCGACAACGCCCGGTTACGCGCCGAGGTCGCCGCGTTCGCCGCCCGCGGCGGGCCGGTCGCCGCCGAGTGCGCCGGACTGCTCTACCTGGCCCGCACCCTGGACGGCGCGCCGATGTGCGGGGTTCTCGACGTGGAGGCGGTGATGGGCCCGCGGCTCACCCTCGGCTACCGCAGCGCGATCGCCGCCGCGGACAGCCCCTTGGCGGCGGCCGGGACCACCGTGCACGCCCACGAGTTCCACCGTACGGTCCTGCTGCCCCCACCCGGCCGGTCGCCGTCCGACCCACGGTCGCCGTCCCCCGCCCGCGGCGGCGCCGCGGGCGGGCCCCCCGGGCCGTCGGGGGTGGCGGCGTGGTGGCTGCCGATACCCGGAACCGCTCCCCGGCCTGCGCCGGGACGCGTCGCGGGTGGTGGCCGGCGTGGCGGGGAGCAGGCGGCGTCGCCGTGGATGTCCGAGGGGTTCGTGCACCGCCGGGTGCACGCCTCCTACCTGCATCTGCACTGGGCCGGACGACCCGGCGCCGCCACCCGCCTGCTCGCCGCCGCCCGCGCGGCGTGACCGGAGCAGAACCGGGGGACGGGGGACTGGTCGTCGGTGTCGGTGCACGGCCCGGGGTGACGGCGGCGGAGATCCTGGGGCTGGTCGAGGCGGCGCTGCACGACCTCGCGGCGCCGATGAGCGCGGTGCGCCGGATGGCGACGGTCGAGGCCCGCCGGGACGAACCGGGCGTCGTCGCCGCCGCACGCCACCACGGCTGGCCGCTGGTGGGCCATCCCGCCGCCCTGCTCGCAGGCGTCGACGTGCCCCATCCCGGTGCCGCCGCCCACGCCGCGCTCGGCACCCCGAGCGTCGCCGAGGCCGCCTGCCTGATCCCCCTCGCTGTCCCCCTGTCCCTGGGAACGGCCATGCCACAGCCGGTCCTGCTCGTGCCCAAACGCGCCGGCCGGCGGGTGACGGTCGCGATCGCCCGGCATGGCGCGCCGGATCGGGGTAGCGGCGCTTCCGCGTGACCGCGGACCAGGTCGGCTGGGTGGTCGAGCGGACCACTTTGATCAGCATCGGCTCGCGCCGCTGGTGTTGTTAAGGAAGACAAACACGAGCGGGTGATGATCCCGCCAGGCGATCGTCGGCGCGGAGAACCTGCTGATCCGACCGGTGAAACCCGGCCCTTTCCTAGCTATCCTGTCGGGGTGGCGGTGCAGCTACGGCTGGAGCGGGACGCGCGGGCGTTGACCGAGGTCGTCACTCGACTTCGACGGGTGCTGCGGACGAGTATCCGCAGCGACTACCCGTGGGAGGCCCTGCCGATGGCCCAGGTGGAGTTGTTGCAGTGCCTGCAGGAACGCGACGGCGCGCGGGTAGGTGAGCTCGCCGGCCTGCTCCACCTGGCTCCGAATACGGTGAGCACCCTGGTGCAACAGATGTCGGACGCGGATCTTCTGCGGCGGGTCACCGACCCGGCCGACCGGCGCGCGGCCCGGGTGTCGTTGACCGAGACCGGTACCCGCCATCTGCAGGGGTGGCGCGAGGCCCACGAACGCAGGCTCGGCGACGCACTGGGCCGGCTCGCCGCCGCCGACCAGGCCGTTATCGTCGAAGCCTTGCCGGCCCTGTCACGCCTGGTCGAACAGCTCGATGACCGCCGCACGGCCGGACCCGTCCCCCGCCGCCACCGGCGGGCCCTGAGCGCGGATCTCCGGGGGGCGTAATCACGCACGTTGGCATCTACCTCGGCGGGCAGAGCGGTCAGGCTGGGATGCCCGGACGCTCCGGCCGGCTGCCGATCTCCGCGATGAGGTCCTTGATAAGGATCTCGATCTGGTCGCGGATCGGGCGAACAGCGTCGACGCCCTGGCCGGCGGGGTCGTCGAGGTCCCAGGTGAGATAGTTCTTGCCGGGGAAGACCGGGCAGGCGTCGCCGCAGCCCATGCTGATCACATAGTCGGAGGCCTGCACCGCCTCGGTGGTCAGCACCTTGGGCTTCTGGCCGGTGATGTCGATGCCGACCTCGGCCATGGCGGCGACCGCGGCGGGGTTGACCTGCTCGGCGGGCAGGGAGCCGGCGGAACGCACCTCGATCCGGTCACCGGCGAGGTGTCGCAGGAAT
>NZ_CDWRCM010000073.1:16067-20990 GCF_977927585.1 Frankia sp. CcWB2
GGCCATCTGGGAGCGGCCGGCGTTGTGCACGCAGACGAACAGGACGGATGCAACAGGGCTGGTGGTCACGGCAGTCTCGTGGCCTTCCTCACAGCGCAGCGTGCCGGCTACGCCGATGGATGCGGTCGGGTCTAGAGCGGGGCTCGGTCCCGGCGTACCGGGCCATGGATCGTAGGCGCCGGGGCGCCGTCAGCAGCAGGGGCTGATCATCGTGCTGAGTGCGGCGAGGGCGTCGGGTGCGGCCTTGTAGTAGGCCCAGACCCCGCGCTTGTCGCGGGTGAGCAGGCCGACGTCGACGAGGACTTTCAGGTGGTGGCTGATCGTGGGCTGGGTCAGCCCGAGCGGCTCGGTCAGCTCGCACACGCACGCCTCCCCGCCCTCGTGGGCGTAGATCAGCGACACCAGCCGCAGCCGGGTTGGGTCCGCGATCGCCTTGAGCACACCGGCGAGGCGGGCGGCGGCCTCGGCGGACAGCGGTTGACGGGTCAACGGGCTGCAACACACCCACGCTCCAGGCCCGGCCGCCGCGTCCGGGGCGCGCGCGGTCACGGCCGGGGGCGGTAGGGCGGCCGACGATGCGGCGGGGCGGGTTGCGGTGGTCATGGCCTCCAGCATGCCTCAGCTATTGACAGCGGCCTATGCCTGGGCGCATCCTCGGCGCCAGCAGTTGCTATAGATATCGGTCGATGTCTGGAGGGTTGGGATGGCGAGGGTGCAGTTGGCGTTGAACGTCTCGGACGTGGACGCCGCGGTGGACTTCTACTTCCTGACCGCGCGATGACGGGAGAACAGCCACAGCCACATCTCGCCCGGCGGTTGGCGGCGGAGGCGGTCGGCAGCATGCTGCTGGCCGCCCTCGTCATCGGCTCCGGCATCGCCGCCCAGCAGCTCAGCCCGAACCAGACCGGCCTGGAACTAGCGGAGAACGCGGTGGCCACCGCCGCCGGCCTGTTCGCGATCATCTTGATGGTCGGGCCGGTGTCCGGGGCGCACTTCAACCCGGTCGTGTCCGCGGTCGACGCCGTCTTCGGCGGACTGTCGTGGCGGGACGTGGCCGCCTACCTGCCCGCCCAGGTCGCCGGCTGCATCGCCGGCGCCGTCCTGGCGAACTTGATGTTCGACCGGTCGGCGGTGTCGATCTCCACCCACCACCGGGCCACCTGGCCGCATCTGCTGTCCGAGGTCGTCGCCACGGCCGGCCTGCTGCTGGTCATCTTCGCCCTGGCCCGCTCGGGCCGGTCGGACAAGGCTCCGGCCGCGGTCGGCGCCTACATCGGCGCCGCCTACTGGTTCACCTCGTCCACGTCCTTCGCCAACCCGGCGATCACGACTGGCCGGATGTTCTCCGACAGCTTCGCCGGTATTGCTCCGGCGTCCGCTCCGGGGTTCATCGCCGCGCAGCTCGTCGGCGGCCTGGTCGGGACCGGGCTGATCCGCCTGTTCTACCCGCAGCTGGGCCGGGCCGCGGCGGCGGAGGTCGTCGTCGCTCATCCCGCCGCGAGCGTGAATGGCGCGGCTGCGGCCGGTGAGCCCGACCAGTCCGTCCGATCTCGTCCATCGGGGATATCCGGTACGTGACCGTCGCTCGTGCTGGGACGGTGCACCGGCCGCAAGGCGCGGGCCGCGCTCGATTCGGGAACGGTGCTCATGCTGGCGGGTCCGTGCCCGGCAGGAGCGCAGCCCGCCGCTGACCCGAGTTGTCTCTGCGGCGGTGTGGCCGGGGTGTGGCGTGCGGGCCCATCTTGACCGCAGCCACCCTCACACCGACAATCACCTCAATGGACGTTGAGTCAATGACAGTTGAGCGAAGGGCCGCGTTGCATGCGGCGCTCGCCGAGCCCGCGCGACTGGCCGTCGTCGACGCCCTGGCCCTCGGCGAAGCGTCCCCGAGCGAGCTGGGCACCGCGCTCGGAATCCCGTCGAACCTGCTCGCCCACCACCTCGCCACGCTGGAGGGCACCGGGCTGATCCGGCGGACCCGCTCGCAGGCCGACCGTCGCCGCAGCTACCTGCACCTCGTACCCGAGGCCCTGGCCACCCTCCTTCCGCCCGCGGTCCTCCCGGCGCCGCGCGTGGTCTTCGTCTGCACCCACAACACCGCACGCTCGCAGCTGGCCGCCGCGCAATGGACGGCCCGAAGCAGCGTCCCCGCGGCCTCAGCCGGCACCGACCCGGCCCCGGCCGTCCACCCCCGCACGATCGACGTCGCCCGTCGCCACGGCCTGGCCCTCACCGCCCCGCGCACAGCGCACCTCGACGACGTCCTGCAACCCGACGACCTCGTGGTGACCGTCTGCGACAACGCCCACGAACACCTGCGACGCCCCACGGAACGCCGGCTGCACTGGTCGGTGCCCGACCCGGTCCCGACCGACACCGACGACGCCTTCGAGTACACCTTCGCCGACCTCGCAACCCGCATTGAACGGCTCGCGGGAGCCGTCGCGGGCCCGGCGCCGGCCGCGGCGGCCGGCGCCAACGGCCGGCCCGCCGCAGCGACCGTCGATCAGCACCGTCCCGCCTGACCCGCACGGCCCTCTTCCGGCAAGGAGATAAGTCCCATGACCGACTCCACCCACCCAGCCGACCGGCTATCCGGGCTCAATCTGGCCGCGCGCAACCAGGTGAAAGCGGCGATCCGCCGGCTGGCCTACGAGTACGAAACCTGCTTCACCCAAGGCGACGTGGAAGAGGTCTTTACCGACTCATTCAACCGTTTCGCTGCTACCGCCCGGGTCACCCTGTACCTGCCGGTGCTGGCAGAAAGGGGACGTAATGAAGTAACAAATACGCGATCGAGAGCATCATCGCAGGTCACAGGCCTGTGGAGGGTTCGAAACGCGCAAGTTATTTCATTTCGACTCCAAAAGATCACCCGGGAACGCCTTGAAGCATTGGCTACCACCCGCGGGCTGATCGCCAAGAAGGTCCCGGAGGTGCTGTTCGTCTGCGTGCACAACGCCGGCCGCTCCCAGATGGCCGCCGTGTTCACCCGCCACTACGCCGGCACCCAGCTGCACATCCGCACCGGCGGCTCGGACCCTGCCGAAGGCATCCACCCCGAGGTCATCGTCGCGATGAAAGAGATCGGGCTGAGTCTGGACGAGGAGTTCCCCAAGCCGCTCACCGACGACATCCTCGCTGCCGCCGACGTCGTGATCACCATGGGCTGTGGCGACACCTGCCCCTACGTTCCCGGCAAGCGCTATGAGGACTGGCCCATCGACGACCCCGCCGTCTCTGCCCCGCAGCGGGTACGGGCCATCCGCGACGACATCGGCACCCGCGTGCGCGGCCTGCTTGCCAGCCTCCTGCCCGACCAGGCTCTGCCCGCCCGCTAGCCCGCGGCCGGTTATCCGGCCCGCGTGCCCACGTCCAGCGGCCGGCCTGGCATCCGCCCCCGCACCGGCCTACTATGTCTGTGACAGAGTTTATCTGTCACAGACATAGCTGGAGAGCCGCGTCCTGCCGTGAGCGGCTTCCGCTGGAGGAGCAGGTAGCCATGGACCCGGGCGTGCGTACCTCCGCGTCCCGCAACACCCTGATGTCGCTGCTGGCCCACGAGCGGGCCCGCCCTCGCGCGGTCCGCGACCTGCCGGGCGGCTGGTGGCTGGCGGTCGCCACCGTGTGCTTCGGCGCGTTCATGGGCCAACTCGATGCCAGCATCGTCACCCTGGCCTACGGGCCGCTGTGCGCACAGTTCCACGCCCCGCTCACTGCAGTCACCTGGGTCTCCCTGGCCTACCTGCTCACCCTGGTCGCTCTGCTGGTGCCCGTCGGCCGGCTCGCCGACGCCTACGGCCGCAAACAGTTCTACCTCTACGGACTCCTCGTCTTCACCGCCGCCTCTGCCGCCTGTGGCCTGGCTCCCAGCCTCGCCGCTTTGATCGGTTCCCGCGTCGCGCAGGCCGTCGGCGCCGCGATGCTGCAGGCCAACAGCGTCGCCCTTGTCGCCACCAGCGCACCCCGCCCGAGGATGCGCGCCGCCCTGGGCGTCCAGGCCGCCGCCCAGGCCCTCGGCCTCGCTCTCGGCCCCACCCTCGGCGGAGCCCTGGTCACCACTCTCGGCTGGCGCTGGGTGTTCGCCATCAACGTCCCCGTCGGGACAATCGCCCTCATCGCCGGCTACTACCTGCTACCCCGCACCCGCCAGCGCACCGACCCTGCCCCCTTCGACTGGCCGGGCCTGGCCCTCTTCGCCACCGCCACCACCACCCTGCTGCTGGCCGTCTCGGCTGTCTCCGGCCTGAACCTGCCCTCCGCGGCCACCGCCATCCTCGCTATCCTCGCCCCGCTCGCCGGCTACGGCCTCGTCCGACGGGAACGCCGCGCGCCGGCACCCCTGATCGACCTGCGCCTCCTTCGCATCCCTGCCCTCGCGGGGGGACTCGTCGGCGCGCTGTGCGGCTACCTCGTCCTGTTCGGCCCGCTCGTCCTGGTCCCCGTCGTCCTCACCGACCGCGGCACCTCCCCCCTGCACGCCGGGCTGGTCCTCACCGCCCTGCCCGGAGGCTTCGCGCTCGCCGCCAGCGGCGCCGGGGCGGTCCTACCCGACCGGTGGAGCGACCGCCGCCGCTACGCGCTCGGCGCCGTCACCTGCACGATGGCACTCGCCGCCGCACTCGCCGTGCCACTGTCCGCACCCTGGCTGATCCCCCCGATGGCCGTGCTCGGCCTCGGCCTCGGCCTCTACACCCCCACCAACAACACCGCGATCATGAGTGCGATCCCGGCCCACGCGGCGGGTACCGGCGGGGGACTGGTCAACATGACCCGCGGCCTGGGCACCGCCCTCGGCGTGGCCATGGTCACCCTCGCCGTCCACCTCGCCGCCGGCCCCACCGGACCCCGCCTGGCAATCGTCGGCCTCACCGCGGCATCCCTCCTCCTGTTCGCCCCCCTCCCTGTCTCTTATACACATCT
>NZ_CDWRCM010000074.1:0-9570 GCF_977927585.1 Frankia sp. CcWB2
CTGTAGAGCTCGTTGGTGCCGATCCGGACGCCGCCGCGGTTCAACGTCGCGTCCGAACGTCCCTGGATGACGACGGCACCGGTAGGCGTGATCCTCGCCCAGTCCCCGTGGCGCCAGACGCCGGGGTAGACGGAGAAGTAGCTCTCCCGCAGCCGGCCGCCGTCCGGGTCGGCCCAGAAGCACAGCGGCATGGACGGCATCGGCGCGGTCACGACGAGCTCACCGACCTCGTCAACGACCTCCTTGCCGGCCTCGTCGAAGACGCGCACCGCGCAGCCCAGCGCGCGCGATCCGATCTCCCCGGCCCGCACCGGCATCGTCGGCAGGCCTGCCACCAGCGCCGTGCAGACGTCGGTGCCACCGCTGATCGACGACAGCATCACGGTCGGGCTCACCGCTTCGTACACCCAGGCATAGCCGGCTGCGGACAGTGGCGATTCGGTCGATCCGACGGTGCGCAGCCTGGACAGATCGGCGAACTCGCGCGGGACCAGCCCGGCGTCCTCGCAGGCCTGCAGGTAGTCCGCGGACGTGCCCAGGCACGTGAGCTCCAGGGCCTCCGCCAGACCGAACAGGGTGCCGAGCGCCGGGTAGCCGGGCGCTCCGTCGTAGAGCACGACGGTCGCGCCGACGAGCAAACCGGAGAGCAGGTAGTTCCACATCATCCAGCCGGTCGTGGTGAACCAGCAGAACCGGTCGTCCGGACCGAGATCGAGGTGCAACGCCAGCGACTTCAGGTGCTCCAGCAGGATGCCGCCGTGGCCGTGCACGATCGCTTTGGGGGGGCCGGTCGTGCCGGACGAGTAGAGGATCCACAGCGGCGCGTCAAAGGCGACCCGGGTGAACTCGGGCTCGGAGGTCTCCGAAGCCATCAGCTCGTCCCAGGTGAGCAGTCCCGGTAGCCCCGCGGCCCGGGCCCGGGAGAGCGCGTCCGGCCACAGGTACGGCACGATCACGCTTGCCCCGAGTCCCGGCAGGTCGCCCGCGAGCGCGGCGAGGGCGGCGAGGGTGTCGTAGCTCTTCCCGCGGTAGCTGTAGCCGTCAACGCCGATCAGGACCTTCGGGTCGATCTGGCCGAACCGCGCGCGCAGGGCCGTCGGGCCGAGCTCCGGCGAGCATGACGACCACACCGCGCCGATGCTGGCGGCGGCCAGCATCCCCACCATCGCGTAGACGGTGTTGGGCAGCACGGCGCAGACCCGATCACCCTCGGCGACACCCAAGCTCCGCAGTCCCGCCGCCGCCTTCGCCACCTGCCGGCGCAGCTCGTCCCAGGACACCACTGCCGTGGCACCGTCCTCGCGTACGGCGATGACGGCCGGAGCTGGCCCGCTCCGGGTGAGCGCGTTCTCCGCGTAGTTTACCCGGGCACCGGGAAACCAGACCGCGCCGGGCATCGCCGCGTCGGCGAGCGCCGGACCGGTGCCGCGGTCCCCCTCGACCGCGCAGAAATCCCAGATCGACTCCCAGAACGCGTCCAGGTCGGTAACCGACCACTCCCACAGGCGCGTGTCGTCGGCGAGCTCAACCCCCCGCTCGGCGGCGAGCCAGGCGCGGTAGTTGGTCACCGCGGCCTGGCTGATCCGACGGGGAGGCGGTTCCCACAGCGGCGTGCCGGCAGCCACCGGCCCACCACCACGGCCGGCCGGCTGCCGCCCGTCCTCCATCGCCGTATGGTCCGGTGTCACTCGGTCTGCTGCCACGGGCACTGACCCTAGGCCATTCCGGGCAGATCTACGTGCCTCATCGACGGCCCTGGATCCTCGTCACCGACACCACCGCTACCTCCGGGAGCGTGATCGGGCTACGGTCGACAGATGAGTGTCCCGGGCGATTCCGAGCGGCGGGCCGACGGTCGCCCGTCGGCCGAGCCGCTGGCCGAGCCGACGGTCGTGACCTGGGATCCGGCCATGGCCGGCTACGACTTCGGGCCGGCGCATCCGCTGCATCCCGTGCGGCTCGAGCTCACCATGGACCTCGCTATGAGTCTCGGCGTTCTCGACGCACCGGGCATCCGGATCTCCAGGCCGACCCTCGCCTCCGACGACCTCATCGGCCTGATCCACGATCCGGTCTACCTGAGCGCGGTCCGTGCCGCGCCCGACCCGGCGCAGGCAAGGTTCGCGGCCCTGTTCGGCCTGGGCACAGCCGACAACCCCATCTTCGAACGGATGCACGAGGCCGCCGCGCTCATCACCGGTGGCACGATCGAGGCGGCACGGGCGGTGTGGAGCGGGCCGCCGCGGCACGCCGTGTCGATCGCCGGGGGGCTGCATCACGCGATGCCGGGAATGGCGAGCGGATTCTGCATCTACAACGACCAGGCGATTGCGATCGCCTGGTTGCTCTCCGCCGGAGCCACCAGAGTGGCGTACGTCGACGTGGACGTGCATCACGGCGACGGCGTGCAGACGGCGTTCTACGACGATCCGCGGGTGCTCACCATCTCCCTGCACCAGACGGGGAGCACCCTCTTCCCGGGCACCGGATTCCCGACCGAGGTGGGTGCTCCCGCCGCGGAGGGCACCGCGGTGAACGTGGCGTTGTCCCCCGCCACCGGCGATGCCGGCTGGCTGCGCGCCTTCTCCGGGGTGGTGCCGGTGCTCCTGCGGTCCTTCCGGCCGCAGGTGCTGGTGACCCAGCACGGCTGCGACACGCACGCCTTCGACCCGCTGGCCGATCTGGCGCTGTCGGTGGACGGCCAACGGGCCTCCTACGACCTGCTGCACGCGCTGGCCCACGAGGTCTGCGACGGGCGCTGGCTGGCCTGCGGCGGTGGCGGGTACGCGCTGGACACGGTCGTGCCGCGGGCCTGGACGCAGCTGCTGGCGATCGCCGGCCACGTGCCCCTGGATGCCGGCCGCGCCCTGCCGGAGGACTGGCGGTCCGCGGCGCCGGGACGGGTGCGGGCGGCGACCGGGCAGAAGTCCCTCGGCGCCGCCGCCATGCCCCGGGCGCTCGGGGACGGGGTGAGTGTCCGGTACCGTCCCTGGGACGCGGGCGAGGGAGACCCCGACGATCCGTTGGACCGGACGGTGGCGGCGACCCGGCGTCAGGTGCTGCCGTTGCACGGCCTCGACCCCACCGTCGACCGTTGAGCACGGCGTAAGAGCTGAGCACGGAGTAAGAGCTGAGCACTGCGTGAGAACCGGGTGAGCGCCGCGTGAGCACCGAGCCTCCGGTCGTCTATCCGGCCGAGTGGGAGGCCGACGTCATCCTCAGTGACGGCGGCACCGCCCACATCCGCCCGATCCTGCCGACGGACGGCCCGCTGCTGCGGACCTTCTGGACCCGGCTGTCGACCCAGTCGATCTACTTCCGGTTCTTCGCCGTGCGCCGTGCCCTGAGTGACGCCGACATCCACCGGATGACGACCGTCGACCAGCGGCTGCGCGGCGCCATCGTCGCAATGATCGGCGACGACCTGGTCGCGGTCTCCCACTGGGAGAGCACCGCCGCACGGCCGATCGAGGCGGAGGTCGCCTTCCTGGTGGAGGACGCCCAGCAGGGACGAGGGCTGGGTTCGGTGCTGCTGGAGCATCTTGCCGCCGCGGCCTGGGACCGCGGGATCCGCCGCTTCGACGCCGACGTGCTCGGGGAGAACCAGCAGATGATTCGGGTCTTTCTCGATGCCGGTTACACGGTCTCGAGGACCTGGGACTCGGGCGCGGTCCGGCTGTCCTTCGAGATCACCCCCACCCAGAAGTCGGTCGGGGTGATGCGGGCCCGGGAGCACCATGCCGAGGCCGCCTCGATCGGTCGGCTGCTGCATCCGCGCGCGATCGCCGTCATCGGTGCGGGGCGGTCCGCCGGGTCCGTGGGCAACGCGGTCCTGCGTCACCTGCTCGCCGGCGGCTTCGACGGCCCCGTCTACCCGGTAAACCCGGCCGCGGCCGCAGCCGGCGGCGCGGTGGCGTCGATCCAGGCCTACGCCGGCATCGAGGACGTGCCGCGTCCGGTCGACCTGGCCGTGGTGTGCGTGCCGCCCGCGCAGGTGCCTGACGTCGTCACCGCCTGTGGGCGGGCCGGGGTCTGGGGACTGGTCGTCCTCACCGACCAGCGCGACGCCGCCGCAGACGCGGCCCTGGTGGCCGAGGCCCGGGCGGATGGCCTGCGGGTGGTCGGCCCGGCGAGCATGGGCATCCAGAATCCGGCGGCGGGGTTGAACGCCTCGATGGTGCCCCGGATGCCCCCGGCCGGCCGCATCGGCTGCTACTCCCAGTCGGGTCCGTTCGGCGGGGCCATCCTGGCGGCGGCGGCCGCGCGCGAGGTCGGTCTGTCGGTCTTCGTCTCCGCCGGGGACCGGGCCGACGTGAGCGGTAACGACCTGCTCCAGTACTGGGAGGAGGACCCCGGGACCGACGCGATGATTATGCATCTGGAGACCTTCGGTAATCTCCGCAAGTTCGCCCGGCTGGCCCGGCGGGTGGGTCGGCGTAAACCGGTGATCGTCGTGTACTCCGGCCGTTCGACCCTTGACGACGCGCTTCTGCGGCAGGCCGGGGTGATCGGCGTCGACCGGGTCTCCCAGGCGTTCGACGTCGCGCTGCTGCTCACCACGCAGCCGCTGCCTGCGGGCGGTCGGGTCGCCGTCGTCGGCGACTCCCGGGCCCTGGTCCGGCTGACGGCCCGTGCCGCCGACGCGGCCGGGCTCAGGGTCGAGGAGGTGCTCCTCCCGGTTGGCAGCTCCCCCGGGGACCTCACCCGGGCGTTGACCTCCGCGGCGGACCGGGCGGATGCGCTGATCGCCACGCTGGTCCGGCTGCCGCCGTCCCCGGCCGGGCCGATCGCGGCGGCCGCCGCCGCGGCCGCCGCGACCATCAAGATCCCGGTTCTCGCCGCCGTGCAGGGGGGCGAGATGCCCGGCGAGCTCGCCGGCATTCCGGCCTATTCGTCGCCGGAGGCGGCCGTCGCCGCGCTGCGCCGGGTGGTGGGCTACGCCCAGTGGCGGGCACGCCCGATCGGCACCGTGCCGACGACGGCGGTGCGGGCAGACGAGGCGCGTTCGCTCGTCGCCGGACTCACCGGTCGCCTTCCGGAGGATCAGGCCGCCGCCCTGATGGACTGCTACGGCGTCACGGTGGAGCCGGCCGTCCTGGTGACGTCCCCGCGCCGGGCCGTCGAGGCGGCGGGCCAGCGCGGCTATCCGGTGGCGCTCAAGGCGCGGTCGCGACCCTACCGGCATTGTCCGGACCTGCGCGGTCAGCGTCTCGACCTGCCCGACGCGGCAGCCGTGCGGGCGGCATGGGCGTCGCTGCGCTCCCAGCTCGGGGTGGAGGTGCCGATTGTCGTCCAGCGGATGGCGCCGGTCGGCGTGCCGGTGGTCGTCGGTTCCGAGGAGCATCCCCGGTACGGTCCCCTGGTCTCGTTCGGCCTCGCGGGCCCCGCGACCGAGCTGCTGGGGGACCGCGCACACCACATCCTTCCCCTTACCGACGTCGACGCGGCGCGCCTCGTGCGTTCGGTGCGGGCGGCGCCGCTGCTGCTGGGATACCTCGGCTCGACGCCGGTCGACATCGCCGCGCTGGAGGACCTGGTCCTCAGGATCGCCCGGCTCGCCGACGACGTGCCGGAGGTGGTTCATCTCACGTTGGATCCAGTGATCGTGTCGACCGGGCGGGTGACCGTGCTGTCCGTGGAGATCGTCGCTGGGCCGTCGGCGCCCCGCGCGGACGTCGGACCTCGGCGGTTCTGGACACCGAACCGCCCGACTCCGGACGGGGCGACTACCCGGGGCGGTTCAGCACAACATGCGCACGCCGTCCACAATCGTCTCCCATGACGTCGCCGCACTCCGCGCAGCCGCCCGTCTGGCCCGCTTCCGGCGCATTCCCGATGCTCTCCCCTGATTCTGCGGGAGCTGTCGGGACGCCTGGTACCCCCGTAGAGGGGATGCCTGGGCAGGCGTCTCTCGTGCCGATGTACCGGCCGGCGAACGTCGGGCTGTCGGAGGCGCTGCCGGTGGATCTGGGGCCGGTGGGCGCGGGGCCCGCGGGTGCGCGCTTCTCCGTGAGCCCCCCGGGATCCGCCTCCCGGCCATCGGGCGTTGTTCCGTCCGGCCAGGGGGATGTCTCCCCGGGACCGACTCCGGTCACCCGGTCCCAAGGGGGACCGCCGGCCGGCCCACACACCAGCCCTGGCCCACACGCCAACCCCGGCCCACGCGCGCATCCCGGCCCGAACCAGGTCCCCGGCCCTAAGCACGCTCCCGGCCCGGATACCGGCCCCCGTCAGGACCGGGGAGCCGGCTCCGAGCTACCCGAGCTACCCGAGGGCTGGCCCATGGTCGCCCGGCCGGCCGCTCCGGCCGTGACCGCCGAGCCGGTCATACGGGATGTCATCGACGGCACCGAGCCGCGCCGCACGCCGGATACGCCAGGGATGCGCCGGTCCGATCCGGCGGGGCTGCCGGGACCGGGCCGGGCCGGTTTTCCCCCGCCCGGACACGCCCCGGGAACCGACCCCGTGGCCACGTTCGTGATGCTAGACGCGCTGTTCGCGTGGGCCCCGGCCGGTCTCGCCCTGCTCGACCCGGCCGGGCGGTTCCTGCGGGTGAACGACACACTCGCCCGGTTCGACCGCCGGCCGGTCCACGAGCACCTCGGCCGTACCGTCTCCGAGCTCCTCGGCGACACCGGCCAGGAACTCGACGCTCTGCTGGCACGGGTGCTGCGCACCGGCGAGCCGGTGGTGGACCTGGAGGTCGTGGTCGCCACCGATGGTTCCGGACCGCCGCAGACGTGGCTCGCCAGCTGGTATCCGGTGAACGACCCTCAGGTCGGGCTGGTGGGCGTGGCGTTCGTCGCGATCGACGCCAGCGGGACGCGGGCGGTCGAGAGGGAGCGGGCGCGGGCCGAGGCACGCTACCTCGGTCTCGTGGACGCCGCCGCGATGGACGTGTTCCATGCCGAAGGCGACGGGGCACTCGATGCCGATCTGCCCCGTCTGCGGGCCTTCACCGGGCGGCATCCGGCGGAGCTGGCCGGGTTCGGCTGGCTCGGCGTGGTCCATCCCGACGACCGGGAGCGGGTCGGGCGCGCCTGGCGCGGGGCGATCGAGCACGGTGAGACCTTCGAGGCCGAGTTCCGGATCTCCGGTGGCGGAGGCGACCGCACCGCCGTGCGGGTGGTCGAGGCCCGCATCGTTCCCATGCCGGCGGCCGGCCGGCCGAACAGCCGGCCCGGCGAGTGGCTCGGGGTGATCCGCGATCTCACCGAGGTACGCGCCGCCGAGGCTGACCGGGCCACGGCCGACCAGCGGGCCCGGATCGCGACGGAACGGGCCGAACAGACCGCGACGTTGGCCGTGGCGCTCGCCCGGACCCTGACCGTGGACGACGTCGTCGCCACCGTCCTCGACGTCGGGGGACGGATGGCCGGGGCCGCCAGCCGGGGCGTCGCGCTCGTGGACGAGGCGCACGACCAGCTACTCTTCCACGCCCCGCCGGGTCCCGCCGACGGCCTCGCCCGATGGTCGGAGGTGGCGCTGGGCGCGGTACATCCGCTGGCGGAGGTCATGCGGGGCGGTCGTGCACTGTTTCTCGTCGACCGCGACGAGCTGCTCGCCCGCTGGCCGGTGCCGGAGGTCGCCGACGTCGCCGCCGCGGCGGGTGAGCACGCCTGGGCGATGCTGCCGCTGGCCGTCGGGGGCGGCGCACCCTTCGGCGTGGTGACCTTCGGGTTCCGCCAGGCGCGGGAGTTCACCGCCGCTGATCAGGCATCCCTCGTCGCGATCGCCGACGCCTGCGCGCAGGCCCTGGAACGGGCCACCGGCTACGAACAGCTCGCCGCCGACGCCGCGCGCGGTCATCGGACCCTGGCGGCGACGCGCGAGGCGCAGGCCGCCCTGGCACTCGCCGATCGACGCTTTCGGCTGCTGGAGCGAGCCACCGGGATCGTGGCCGCGGCCGTCGAGCCTCCCGTCGCCCTGCGCTCCCTGGCCGAGCTGATCGTCGCGGAGGTCGCCGACCTGTGTGTCGTCCAGCTTGTCACCGGCACGCCCGCTCCCGTCCCGGCGTCCTGGAGCGGTGCCGCGGTGCCCGTCCGGGACGGGGCTGACGCCGGGGACGGGGCTGACGCCGGGGACGCGGCCGGGGACAGAGCCGGGGACGGGGACAGAGCCGGGGACGCGGCCGGGGACAGGGCCGGGGCCGCGGGGGGCCTCGAGGAGACGGCGGGGGACCGGGCGGCCGAGCCGGTGCCCGAGCTGCATCCACTCGTTGTCGTGGCTCGTGACGGGCTCGGCACGGTGCCTCCGTTCGCCTTGGGGGCCGGCGCGGCGACGTCGCCGACGAGTCCGTTCGCCCGGGCCGCCCACCAGGGCGAGCGGCTGATCGCCGCACTGGCAGCGGGCGAGTGGGATCCGCCGGCCGACGCCGAGCGGTGGATCCGCCAGGTGGGGGCCCACACGATGGCTGTCGTACCCGTGGTACGGGTCGGCCACGTCGTCGCCGTACTGAGTGTGACTGCCGTTGCGGATCGACCTCCGTTCACCGAAGCGGATCTGCTCTTGCTGACCGAACTCGCCGCCCGGGTGGGGGTCGTCCTGGACCGGATCGATCGGGGGGCGGCCGAGCGCAGCAATGCGCTGGCACTGCGTGAGGCGTTGCGCGGTTCTCCGCCCGCCGTCCCGTCCGGGCTCGAGGTGGCCACCCGTTACCTGCCCGGCGACGCCGGTGACGACGCCGGTGGCGACTGGTTCGACGTGATTGACCTGGGAGCCGGGCGAGTCGCCCTGATGATTGGCGACGTGATGGGTCGAGGGATCCGGGCGACCGCGGTGATGGCGCAGCTGCGCGCGGCGGCCCGCACCTGCGCCTGTCTCGATCTTCCCCCGGCCGAGGTGTTGACGCTGCTGGACGGCATCGTCGCGGACCTGCCCGGGGAGGAGATCGCCACCTGCATCTACGCGGTCGTCGAGATCGACAGCGGGGTGCTGACGCTGGCGAGTGCCGGGCACCCGCCGCCCCTGGTCGTCGCGCCGGACGGGCTGGTCTCCAGGCTCTACATGGCGGTGGGGTCTCCACTCGGGGTGGCCCGGTCGGACGTGACCGAGTACACGGTGCGACTGGGACAGGGATATCTGATCGCCCTGTTCACCGACGGGCTCGTCCGGGGACGTGCGCGCGACCTCGACGCCGGAGTCTCGCAGCTCGCGGCCGCGCTCGCCCGCACCAGCGACAGGTTCACCGCGAATCTGGACGACCTGGTCACCGCGGCGTGTGCCGGTCTCGGTCCCGCCGTCGCCCCCGGCCCGGTGGGTTCCGGGACGGTGGGTTCCGGGACGGCCGACGGGACGGCCGGGGGGACGATCGACGCGGCGGCGGCCGACGACGTCGCGCTTCTGTTCGCCCGGTTGCCCGGTGAACTGACGGCCGCGGCGGCCCTCCTGGACGCGACCTTCGACGGTGCGGCGAGCCTGCGCGCCGTGCGGGCCCAGGCCAGGCTCGCGCTGGAGAACGCGACGCTGGCCTCGGAGGTCGTCGACACCATCATCCTGGTGCTGTCGGAGTTGGCGAGCAACGCGGTGCGGCATGGTCGCCCACCACTGTCGGTGCGGCTGCGCCTGCTG
>NZ_CDWRCM010000074.1:9838-18975 GCF_977927585.1 Frankia sp. CcWB2
GGCGACCGGGCCGTCGTGGAGGTCGCCGACGGTGGCGGCCGGGTGCTGCGGCGGCGCCATACCGCGGCCGAGGATGAGGCCGGCCGCGGGCTCCACCTGGTCTCCCGGCTCGCCGTTCGGCACGGCGTCCGTCCGGTCGCCGACGGGAAGGCAGTGTGGGCCGAGATCGACCTGACCGGGACGACCCCGCCCGAACCGGACTGACGCCAGGGCCATGGAGGGACAATTGCGTGGTTTGTTAGATATGTCTGATTTACCCCAGTCCGGCAGGTGAAATCCATCCGGACGGCCGGGGCGGGGTTGACCGGGTGGCGGGCTGACCGGGTGGCGGGCTGATACGGGTGGACCGGCCGTCCCGGCGGCATCGGGAAGTCTGGTGTCGCGTAACGTGAGCTGCATGCCGGACGCGGTGCTGCGCCTCGACAATGTCAATGTCGTGCGAGATGGGTCATACCTGCTCAGGAACGTGTCGTGGGCGGTGTTCCCCGGCCATCGCTGGGTGGTCCTCGGTCCCAACGGCGCCGGGAAGACGACCCTGCTGCAGGTGGCCTCGGGCCGGCTGTTTCCCACCAGGGGCACGGTCGACCTGCTCGGCGCCCGTCTCGGCAAGGTCAACCTTCTCGATCTACGATACCGGGTGGGTGTCGTCAGTCCGGCGCTGGTGGAGACGCCACCCGCCGACGAGCGGGTACTCGACGCGGTGGTGACCGCCGGCTGGTCCGTGCTGGGCCGCGCCGACGAGGAGTACGACGAGGTCGATCTCACCCGCGCGGCCGGCCTGCTGACCCAGTTCGGGTGCCGTGGACTGGCCGACCGGCGGTTCGGAACCCTCTCCGAGGGAGAGCGCAAGCGTGTGCTCATCGCCCGGGCCCTCATGACCGACCCGGAACTCCTCCTGCTCGACGAGCCCGCCTCCGGGCTCGATCTGGGTGCGCGGGAGGCGTTGATGCGGCGGCTCACCCGCTTCGCGGCCGACCCCACCGCTCCTGCCCTCGTCCTCGTCAGCCACCACGTGGAGGAGATCCCGGTCGGGGTGACCCACGCGTTGCTGGTGCGCGGCGGCCAGGTGCTTGCGGCCGGTCCGGTCGCGCAGGTACTCACCGCGGAGGCGTTGTCCTCCTGCTTCGGGATTCCGTTGGATGTCGGCCTGGCGGCCGGTCGCTACACCGCCCGGCTTGCCGCCGGACCGCTTCCCCGGCATCCGGTGTCCGCCTCGGTCTGAGTCTGTGCCGCGGGTCTGAGTCTGTGCCGCGGGGTGTTTGTCCGTTCATGGGCCGATCGGCCGCGACCGGAGTCGGTCGATGGCCGGGTGAGCACGATCGGCGGGGTGCGGTGATTTTCCCGGCGTGATCCAGTCCCGAGTCACCGTCCGGTCCCGGCGTTGCGCGTACGGCCCGGTGGGCCATCCATCCTCGTCAAGCGGCCTCAGCCCGTCGTAGCGCGCCTTTTCCGGTATCGCCGGTGTGTTTCTTTCGTGGCGGCCATCGTGCTCCCTCTCCGGGCTCGTCCGTTCGTGGGCCGGCCGGCGCCCCGGACGCCGACCGCCGGTCGTCCCGGGAGCCGTCGCTGATCGGCCGTCGTTCATCGTTCGTCGAGCAGGTCCCACAACCATCCCGACCGTCGCACACCCGCGCCGAGCGACCTCAGCCGGACGGCAAGTTGCCGATCCGAGGTGATGACGACCACGGGCGCGACCGCGTCGCGCGCCGCCGCCACGATGGCGTCGTCGCCGTGCCCGGGGGCGTGCACGACGACGATGGTCGGTGCCGCGCGGTCCGCCCTCGTTGGAACGTGGCGGCCCTTCTCGGGCGCGACTCCCGCGGGCCCGACCTTTTCGGGTGTGATCTTTCCGGGCCGTACGGTTCCCTCGGGAACTCCGGCTCG
Source organism: Frankia sp. CcWB2 (assembly GCF_977927585.1). Taxonomy (NCBI): domain Bacteria; kingdom Bacillati; phylum Actinomycetota; class Actinomycetes; order Frankiales; family Frankiaceae; genus Frankia; species Frankia sp. CcWB2. Next base: position 11,723 of record NZ_CDWRCM010000074.1, read on the forward strand.
CGCCGCACCCTCGAGAACGACCACGATCCGCTCAGGCCATTCCGGCCTCGATGATGGCCGCGGGTGCGTGCCGGGACGGGTGATCCGCGCCGAAATAGCATCGACCAGCCGTCCGGCCGCTCCTGGGCGGTCCCGCCACCACCCGTCGGGCCGGGAGCCAATCACGTTGGCACCGTCTACCACCCACGTGCGCGGGTACTCGTCCGTGGGTCGGCCCATAGCAGCGGCGCCGGAATCAGGGGTACTCATCCGGCGCGGCGATCCCCTTTGGCATTCGTACCGGTCGGTTCCGCTCGCGGCACCACCACCCCAAAGGCGCCGACGGCTGTTGCCCGCCGTTCGCCGGGCAATCGTCCACGGGAGTCGGTAGACGAACACGATCGGTGTCCCAAGGTCGGAGGACATGGACGCCGCCCGGTCCACGCCTGCCCAACTGTCCGCTTGCGGCCGGCCTTTCGACTGGGAAGGTGTGATTCGCAGAACATGATCATCCCTCTATCATGTGGAGCTTGCTCCCTGTCTTTGGGTTCCGCACTCCGACTGCCAGGGCGGCGTGCGTTGAGCGATGACTTCGTCTTCGGCGACCCAAGCTTGCGAGTCCGGCGAACCAGGCGTGACAGTTCCCCGCGTTCTCGTGGTAATAATAGACGCGTGAGTTCTGCGGTCCGCTGACCTGAAGGAGAGTGGCATGGCCCAGAAGACCATCGTCTCGTTGATTGACGATCTCAGTGGAGAAGAGGCTGACGAGACCGTCCGGTTCGGACTCGACGGTGCGCAGTATGAGATCGACCTGTCGGAGAAGAACGCCACGAAGTTGCGTGAGTCGTTGGCTCCGTTCGTCACCGCGGCTCGCCGTTCTGGCGGTCGGGCGGCGGGTGGCCGGCGTGGTGTGCGTGCCGCTTCGCGCCGTACCGGCGGAACCACCGACATTCGCGAGTGGGCGCGCAGCAACGGTTACACGGTGAGTGACCGGGGGCGTATCGCTTCCAACATCGTCGAGGCGTACGACAAGGCCCACTGATCCTGGTCTTGACTGCTTTTCCGGGGCAGGGACCGGGGCAGTGGAACCCCTTGTAGCGGTAGTGCCCGTGGTATTGGACGACGGGCCGCGCGATCCGGCGGACCGAAGATCGTGTGATCAGGTTTTGCATGGTCAGGTTCCTGCCACACCGGCCCGGCCGGTGTGGCAGGAACTATTGGCGTCGCCGCCAACGCAGTCTGTCGCCAGATCTGTTCGTTCCGTCAGTTCGGCAGCTGCCGGGCCATCCAGTTTTCGACGTCTTCTGCGGTTCGCGGAAGTGCGGCGGACATGTTCCGCCTTCCATCCCTGGTGACCAGGATGTCGTCTTCTATCCGGACGCCGATGCCCCGCAGCTCCGGCGGAACCGTCAGGTCGTCCGGCTGGAAGTACAGGCCCGGTTCGACCGTCAATACCATGCCCGGTTCCAGCGCCGCGTCGCGATAGGTCTGGTCGCGCGCCTGCGCGCAGTCGTGCACGTCCAACCCGAGCATGTGCGACGTGGAGTGCAGGGTATAGCGGCGATGGACGCCCCCTCCCGGGGAGCGTGGGTCCTCGGTCAGCGACTCCTGCGCACTGACCGGCAGGAGCCCCCAGTCGTCGAGCGCCGTGGCGATGACCTGCATGGCGGCCCGGTGCGGATCCAGGAAGGACGCTCCCGGCCGGACCGCGTCGATCCCGGCCTGCTGGGCGCGAAGAACCACGTCATAGACCTGGCGCTGCAGCTCGGTGAACCGTCCGTTGATCGGGAGCGTGCGGGTGACGTCGGCCGTGTAGAGGGACCGTCCCTCGACCCCCATGTCGAGCAGGGCGAGATCACCGGCGCGTACCGGCCCGTCGTCGCGGACCCAGTGCAGCGTCGTGGCGTGGTGGCCACAGGCGACGATGGAACCGTATCCCACATCGTTGCCGTCCACCCGGGCCCGCCGCCAGAACGTCCCCTCCAACCATCGTTCTCCGTTGGGCAGGTCCATCGCCCGACCGATTTCTCCCACGCACTCGGTGAAGCCGCGCACGGTCGCGGCGATCGCTTCGTCCAATCGGGCGATCTCGAAGTCGTCCTTGAGCAGCCGCAGCTCGGAAAGGGCCTGTGCGAGGGCCAGATCGCGGTCGGTTCCTGGTCCACCCCGGCCGGGCCAACGCAGCACCGAACCGTCCACGACCGGATCGACTCCGCGTAGTACCCGGGTGTTTCCCGGTGCCAACCGCGCGAGCGCGTCCGCGAGCTCCGTGAGCGGCCGGCATTCGATCTCCAGCTGTGCCGCGGTCTCCCGAACCCCCGGTCTGGGACCGACCCACAGTTCCCCGTATCGCCGGTCGGTGTAGAAGGCGGAGCTCGACCGGTCGGACCGCCCGGCGACATAGAGCACCGCATCATGCTCACCGGCCGCGTTGGGTAGCAGAACCAACACGGCATCCGGTTCATGGCAGCCGGTCAGCCAGAAGAAGTCGCTTCCGGGACGGAACGGAAAATCTGTGTCGTTTGCCCGTACCCGCAGACCGCCGCTCGGCACCACAAGCGCGTCCGCCGGGAACCGCGAACCCAACAAGGCGCGACGTTTCGCGGTGTAGGGTGCGCAGTCATCGCGGGATGGCACAGCGTCATCAATCGGCGCCCACCCGGTCGACATAAACCGCCGGAACGCCGCGTGTGGTTCCTCGTCGTGGTTGGCCTGCCCGGGTGCGCGCACGGAATCATCCGATGCCGGAGGTTCACCGGCCCCGGTGGGGACAACGCCCGGCTCGTCGGCCGTGATGAGGTTCGGATCACGCCCGGCCGGCGCGCTCTCGGGCACCCCCGGGCCGGTCGGTGGAGGTGAGCTTTGGTGGGACTGGGCACTCATAACGTTAACGGTAGGCCCCGTTGTGGACGGCGGGTAGCGCGCGAGGCGTACCGCCATGCCCCGCGTGCCGGCCGGACTTCCCGTCGTTGGTCCGCCGGGCATTTGGTGCATCGCACCGCCGCGATGATGCCGGGCCGATGTGGGCGGTCGCGTCGCGACATGGGTCCGGGCGCCGCTACCCACTTCGCCGCCTTCGGACCCTTCCACGAAGACTGTTCCTCCCACTTCGGGTGAGTTAACGAGGGCACGCAATCGGTTGTGGGAGATCTGAGGGATCCGGTCGGTTGTGACCTTCCGTCGTGGACCGTTAACTCATCTTCCGGTCGGTGGGGAAGGCGGGTCCACGTTGCACGGACCAGGTCGGTCCGGGTGCGGACGTCCTCGGCGTGCCGTAATGCCGGTCCGATAGCCACCGGCATCGTGCGGTTCGGGCACTGCACTCGGTTCGGGTACTGCACTGCGTGTCGCGAACACCACCGGAGACCGGCATTATTGTCGCGCATCCCGATATCGGTGGTTGTCGTCGGGATCGCAGGATCGGGATCGGGCCCGCGACCGGTCTTGATGCTCGGCGCCACCCGGGGGTCTGCCACCGCTCGGCTCGGCGGGGACGGTCCGGGCGGCGGCGTCGGAGTCCGTACGGTCCGTGGGCCGGCCGGGGGCCTGCGGGGTCGCACATCGACAACCCGTTGGGAATGCCATGACGCCCGTCACCCGTCACCATCGAAAAGACTGTCCGGGAGGGTTCCGGTCCGTCCGCGCCCACGTCGTGCCAAGGTGGTCCGGCGGGTTCGCGCCGGTGGTGGACGGTCCCGGCCTCGGGCGGCGCCATTGGCGCGGATGATCTCATCCCGGTGGATGGGGGAGGAGGACGCGGCCATGACCTGGCCTCCGGATCGTCCGGAACGGTACGGGACGGCGGGACGGCGGGACGGCGAGCGGCGTGGCCGGTCCGTCCGTGACCCGCGGGACCCGCGCCGGGCCCCCGAGGAGGACTGGCCCGTCGGGCAGCGGCCGCGCCGGGAGCACCGGCCCGCTCCGCGGGGCCACGATGACGAGCCGCGCGTACCTCCGGGCGCCTACCCCGATCCCTACGGCCGGTACCCCGTCGATCATCCGGCGGCCGAGCCCCGGTACGACCGGCCGGCCCCGGAGGGTCCCGCGGAACCCGGGCAGAGCGGCTTATGGCGCGGTCTCACCGCCGTGGCCGCAGTGTTGGCGACCCTCGTCCTCATCCTGGCGACCGGTGGCTGGGCTGTGCTGAAGCACTACGACGGCAGGGTGCGCCACATCCCGCTGACCTTCTCCGCCAGCGCGGACCGGCCGGCGTCCGCATCGGGTGGAACGCAGAACATCCTGCTCGTGGGGTCGGACACCCGGACGGGGACCAGCGGCGAGTTCGGCCAGGTCGAGGGGCAGCGGTCGGACACGACCATCCTCGCCCACCTCGACGGCGACGGTTCGACGACCCTCATCTCCTTCCCCCGGGATCTGTGGGTGCGGATCCCCGCGTACACCGACGCGGCGGGCACGCAGCATGCGGCGCAGCGGTCCAAGCTGAACGCAGCTTTCTCCTACGGCGGGCCGTCCCTGCTTGTGGCCACGATCGAGAACCTCACCGGGATCCGGGTCGACCACTACGTCCAGATCGACTTCATCGGCTTCCAGGGGATGACGGACGCCCTTGGCGGGGTCACCGTCTGCATCAAGGAGCTTCCCCCCGAGCTGAAGGCACGGGGCTTCGACAACCTGCACGACCATTACTCCGGGTTTTCCGGTCAGGTCGGCGAGAACACGCTGAACGGGGCGCAGGCCCTCTCCTTCGTCCGGCAGCGGTATGGCCTGCCCGAGAGCGACATCGACCGCATCCGCCGCCAGCAGCAGTTCCTCGGTGCCGTCTTCCAGCGGATCGCGTCGACGGACACCTTGCTCAACCCGGCGAAGCTGCTCGGGGTGGTCGACTCCGCCACCTCGGCGCTGACGCTCGACGAGGCCACCTCTCTCGCCGACCTCCGGCTTCTCGCGGTGCGGATGCAGTCGATCGGATCGGGCGGCGTCGCGTTCACGACGGTGCCGGCGGCAGCTGGTACTCGCGGGGGGCAGAGCGTCCTCGTTCCTGAGCCAGCCCAGCTGGGCGCCTTCCTCAAGCCCTTCGGCGGTCGTGTCGCCGACGGGAGCTCCACCGGCGCACTCCCGGCTGGCGCGGGGGGTGGCTCCTTCGCTGCGGTACCGGTGCCCGCTGCGGTACCGGTGGTCTGGTCCCCGGCCAGCGCGGCGGGAAGGTCCGTCCCGGGTGACGCGGGCGGGGTGTCCTGCACCTATTGAGGTGGCCTCGAGGCGTTCAGTGCCGAGTGGCTGCCCCGACGGCGCGGTGGCTGCTCGTCCAGCGCCGCGTTGAGCTCCGCGCCCAACAGCACGGCCAGCGCGGTGATGTAGAAGAACAGCAGCACCGCCACCGGTGATCCGAGCGAGCCGTAGACCAGTTCGTTACTGAACGCGATCTCCAGGTAGTATCGCAGCACGCCGCTACCCACGAGCCAGCAGACGAGCGCGAGGATCGCTCCGGGCAGCGCCCGCCACCAGGGTTGGCGTACTGGCAGCGAGAGGTGGTATAGCGAGGTCAGCATCGCCAGGGCCACGAGTCCCACGACCGGCCAGTAGAGCAGTGGGATCAGGGTGCTGACGAGGGGATGGCGACCGGCGTCGAAGATCCGCGAGATCAGTTCGGGCCCCAGGACCAGCGCAGGCAGGAGAATGACCCCGCTGGCCACCTGGGCGAGAAACAACCACAGCGCCAGGAGCCGGCTGCGCACCGCCGAGCGCAGATCGCGTTGGCCGTAGGCGATGGTGATGGTGTTGACGAAGGTCGCCATCGCGGTTGACCCGGTCCACAGGGACAGCACGAAACCGATGGAGATCACGTCTGGTCGGCCACGGGAGAGGATCTGGTCGATGGTCGGGCGCACCGCGTCGTCGACCACCGATTCGGTCAGCAGGTCGCCTGCGCCGCGAAGGATGCTCTGCCGGGCGCGGTCGAGGGCGTCGGCCCCGATGGCGTCACCGACGTAGCCGAGCGTTCCCAACAACGACAGCAGGAGCGGGGGCAGGGACAGCAGCTGCCAGAATCCCGCCTCGGCCGCAAGCCCCAGGACCCGGTGCCGCCAGGCATTGGTGATGGTCCGACGGGCCAGTCGCAGGGGTCCCCGGGGCAGCCGGTGGAACAGCGTGCTGCGCCGGATGGCGGTCCAGGCCGCGGCGTGATGGTTTCTGGCCCGCGTCAGCAGCCCGGGATTCACCTCGACGGCCACTCTGCGCAGCAACACCATCCAGCGGCCGCTCACCGGGGACGATGCCACGGGAGCCGGTGCTTTGTTTCCCGTGGCGGACACGGCCCCCACCGTATGGCCTGGCGTTCCTGGGTGCCGAAGGGCATCCAGGAACGGAGTGGGTGATCGCGGCGGAGGCCACCCGGAGTAACGGATGGGCCGCTGGCCAGCAGCAAGGAAGCAACCAGGATTCTGAATATATCAAACTGGATACACCAAAAGGGACACATCGCTAGATCGCGATGTGTCCCTTTTGGTGTGCCTGGGCGGCCGAGCTCAGGACACGCTGAGTTTGTCGGTCTCGTCGTGATACTCAACAGCCATCTCACGCAGCTTCGAGTCGTGCGACTTCGCGTGGTGTCGGCAGAACAGGAGATCGCCGCCCCCGGGCAGCACGACCCGCACGTAGGCCTGGGCACCGCACCGGTCGCAACGATCAAGATTGGTCAGCGTCGGCTTCGTGGTAGTCCCTGTCACATCTACTCCAACTGTGTTAGGCGGTCAGACGTTCCAGCTGACCATGTGACGGTTTACTCACAGCCGGCTCTCGCGGCGTCGTTGCATCCAGAGCGGCGTGGTGTCCGTGGTCCTCCATACCACGGACGGGTACCCGTCCCGGGCGCCCGGTCGTCTGATCAGGGACGTCGGGCGCCGAAGACGATGTCGTCCCATGCTGGCACTGACTTGCGTCCGCGTCGACCGCCTGCCGGACGTTCGCTCCCACGGGTGGTGTTACTCGGACGTGCCCGTGACGCAGCGGAGGCGTTCGATGTGTCTACGGTCGTCTCGTCGGTCCCGTCCGGCGCCGCCTCCTCCGTCTGCGCGGAGGGAGCCTTGGCGGAGGCTTCCCGCCGGGCCGCCGTGCGGCGCGCCCCGGGCGTGGAACCTGTGCCGGATCCGGCGGCGCGGGCGGCTGGTGCCGAGGTCACGGCGGCTGCGGCGGCATCGGTGCCCGCTGCCGCGGCCGGTTCGGCGGGAGCGGATCGCGCTGCTGTACCGGCGGCTGGGGCTGACGGCTCCGGTTCGGCGGGGGCTGTCCCGCCCCGCTCCACGGCGGCGACGGGG
>NZ_CDWRCM010000075.1:0-1294 GCF_977927585.1 Frankia sp. CcWB2
AACATCCGTCGCGGACTCGATCGGGGGGGTGCAGGGCCGCCATGACCGAGCCGGCATCGCCCGAGCCGGCATCGCCCGATCCACGGGGCGATACCAGATCGCGGATCCTTGCCGCCGCCATGAGCCTCTTCAGCGAACAGGGGTATGCCGGCACCTCGGTGCGGGACATCTCCGAGCGCCTGGGAGTGACGAAGGCAGCGCTCTACTACCACTTTCCGTCGAAGGAGACGATCCTCGACGCCCTGCTGGAGCCCTTCGTGTCCGAGCTGGGTCGACTCGTCGATCTCGTTCGGCAGTCCCCGCCGCCGTCCCCCCGGGTCATCATCGAGCGATTCGTCGAGGCCCTGGCGGGCCCCGATGGCGTGCTGCTCGTCTTCGCCGACGACCCCTCGGTGATCCACCGCAAGATCGGCAAGAGCGACATCCTGTCGCTGCAGCAGGCCCTCGTGCACGGGCTCGCGGGGCCGGCTCCCACCCATCTCGGGTTGCTGCGCGCGTACTGCGCGGTCGGGTCCCTGCGGGGGGGGATCATCGGGATGGCGATCGAACGTGCCCAGGCCGCCGCCCGGCAGTCCACCAGCGCCGACGAGGAGCGCGGCGGCACGGGCGAAGCGGTCACCTGCTCCGAGCGCCTCCGGGTCCTCGTCTCGCAGGTACCGAGGACATTCACCCCCCTGGTCTCCGCCGCGGAGCAGGGGGAGATCGTGGCCGCCGCCCTCGCCGCTCTCGGTGACGATCCCGCCGTCTCCGTCTCCGCCGCTGACTCTGGCGCGGCCTCCGCCGCTGGCTCCGGCGGCTGCGGCGCGGTGGGTGATGAGGGGCATGAAAGTGACAGGTCTCCCTCCGGTGCACCTGACCGGGTCACAGGATGCCCCGGTCGCCGACGCGGGTCCGGTCGCGACATCTTGCCCGGCGCACGGGGAACGTCCCGCGTGCCGGGAGGCCGCGGCGTCTCACCCGCCTCCCGCGCCGGACCTGGCCTCCGTCCGGCTCCACTGACGACTGTATGCGCCGGATCGTGAGCGATCCGGCGCATCACCCCTTCGTATCCACCCACCTTCGCGGTTCATGTGCCTCATCTCACTCTTCAGACGTTCGTAGATGGTGGTCCGTCTATTTGGTCGTGGCAAATGCCGCTTTCGCTCTTGTTTGTCTGGGGCGGTAGGGTGGTCGCGTGTGGAGGATGGATCAGTGTTTGGATGATGAGCCTTCCGCCTGTCCGGCGCACGCCGCGGACGGGTCGACACATCTGCCGCCGGGGGTAGGTCTTGGCGGCTTTGCCTCCGCCACGGCC
>NZ_CDWRCM010000075.1:1861-19207 GCF_977927585.1 Frankia sp. CcWB2
GGTGACCGGATCGGACTGGCGGGAGGGTGTTGGCGTCGGAGCCGGCCGACCATGACCCTGATGCCGCGTACCGGCCTCGAGTCGGCAAGGTGTCGTCGCCGCGTCCTTCCTCCGGAGGCAATGCGGTTGTAAATAGTCCGCAATACCCAGTCGTCGATGTGGAGCCAGTTCGAAGTCTCCGGAAGAAGGTCTCCGAGAGCAGATTCCGAATCGATCGGACCGCTGTCATATCGGGCGACGCCGGGCGGTCGGGATGGGGGAGTGTGATAGGGAGTCCAGAGTCGCGCTCGGCCCTCGCTGTCCGATGTCGCCCATCTGACCATGGACGATCCGGCGACGGGACGGTGGAATGGTGGCAGTCGTGAGCCCGGTGGCGCGGAGTTACCAACGCACCGCGGATCCGGAGCCCGGCGTTGATGAGATGAGCAGTGGCTGTTCGGATCGGTGCCGCCCGCCAGGGTGGCCGACGCAACGATCCGGCCGGCGAGTTCGTGCCAGCGGACCACACCGAATCACCTTCGGTCGGACCACCTCGCAACGCGGGGCGACGAGTAGGGAAAGTTGTAGGTGACGTGCAACCAGTGCCCGCGGGGGAGAACGGCGTGAGGGGAATGACCGGAAGCGGTGTGTCGTGAGCACCCGGTCTCGCCCCGCTTTCGGTAACGGAGTGTCTACATCTCTTACTGGGCTGGTCATGCGGGCCGGCTCGGGCGTCTCGACCTGGCCGCCCCGGACCGCCGTCGTCACGGGAGCATCCAGCGGTATCGGCCGGGAGGCCGCGCTGCTGCTGGCCGCGGACCGATGCCGGTCGCTGCTGGTCGGTCGCAACGGGGCCACGCTCGACGAGGTGGCCGCGGCGACCGAGGGGCACCGGATTGCGGTCGACCTGTCGAGTCCCGGCTCGGAACTGATGGTCTCCTCCCGGGCGACCGAGCTTCTCGGCGAGGTCGACCTGCTGGTGTGCTCGGCCGGCCTCGGGGCTGCGGGCCCGTTCGAGGTGATGTCCCCGGCCGCGATCGCGGAGCTGGTCACGGTCAACGTGCTGTCGCCGATGATGCTGGTCCGGGCCATGTTGCCGGCCATGCTCGACCGCGGCCAGGGGCGCATCCTGCTGGTGGGCAGCATCGCCGGCGCGCTGGGCGTGCGCGGTGAGGTCGCCTATTCCGCAACCAAGGCCGCTCTGCTCGGTTTCGCCGACGCGTTGCGGTCCGAGGTCGCCGGTCGCGGTGTGACGGTGACCCTGTGTCTACCCGGCGTCGTCGACACACCATTTTTCCACCGCCGTGGCGCGCCCTACGTCCGTCGCTGGCCCCGGCCTATACCGGCCGGGCTTGTCGCGCAGCGCATGCTGACGGCCACCGGACGCGGCGACGCCGAGGTCTGGGTGCCACGCTGGTTACTCGGCGCGGTGCGGGTCCACGGTGCGATCCCGTCGGTGTACCGCAGGCTGGCGGGTGTCTTCGGATGATCCGCGGCGTGGTCTACCCGGCCGCTCCCGGCTTTCCGGCCGGCCCTCGGGGTGAGCGACACCGACGATGAGAGTGCCGACGGGCGGCGGCCGGCCGCAGGCCGCAGGCCGCCCGGGTGGTGCCGCCGGAGCATCATCCCGCCCACGGACCTGTGAGGACCAACCGAAGGGGGCCGGCCAGGCGGAGCTCATCCCGATACCGGCCCAGGGCCGGCCCATCTCCCGTACCGGCCCGCGCTGATCGTGCCCATGACCACCCGGTGCGATCCGCATCCTGATCGCCTTGGCGAAACCCAGGCAGCCACCCCCACCACGGAGCCTTCCGAAGAGCCTTCCGAACCCGGCTCTCCGGGTACGTCCGCGCCGGTCGTGGCCCCCGGGGATGCGGGATCCGGCCCGACCGCGTCCGTAGTGCAGACCGCCATCGAAGGAGAGGCGTATGACAGCCATCGACGCCCGAACCAGCCCATCACGCACGCCTGCCCAGCCGGCCGCGACGGGCCTGGCAACTCCCGCCGAGCAGCTGCTGCGCGCCGCCCCGGCGGAGAACTTCCCGGTCTCGCCGTTCGTTCTGCCCGCGGCGGTTCGTTCCCACTTCAACGCGTTGTACGCCTTCAGCCGGCTCGTCGACAACCTCGGCGACGAGGCGGTCGGCGACCGGCTCGCCCTGCTCGACCGGTTGTCGGCGGACCTCGAGGTGATCTGGACAGGCGGGCAGCCGGAGCTGCCGGTCCTGCGCCTGCTCGCGCGGACCGTGCGGGACTGTGACCTGCCCGCCGAACCGTTCCAGCGCCTCGTCGAGGCCAACCGGCAGGACCAGCGGGTCACCCGTTACGAGACCTTCGACGACCTGGTCCGCTACTGCACGCTCTCGGCCGACCCGATCGGGCGGATGGTGCTGGGCGTCTTCGGGCTGGCGACCCCCGACCGGGTCGTGCTGTCGGACCGGGTGTGCACCGCCTTGCAGCTCGCCGAGCACTGGCAGGACGTGGCCGAGGACCTCGCCGCCGGCCGGATCTACCTGCCGCTGGAGGATCTGGACACCTTCGGGGTGACCGAGGCCGATCTGCGGGCCTCCGTCGCGAGTCCGGCCGTGCGCCATCTGATGGCCTTCGAGGTCGCTCGGGCCCGTACGGTGATCGACCAGGGCGCTCCCCTGGTGTCGATGGTGCCCGGGCGGCTGCGGCTGGCCCTGGCCGGTTTCGTGGGCGGGGGCCGGGCGGCGTTGGACGCGATCCGGCGCGCCGACTACGACGTGCTCGGTGGGCCGCCGAAGGCGACGAAGCCACGGGTCGCCGAGTTCGCGCTGGCGGCGCTGGCCCGGTCGCTGGCTCCCGGAGCGTCGGCGGTGGCGCACACGGCGGCCGCCGTCGCCACCGCGACCAGCGCGGCCGGGGCCTGGCCGGGTTCCGCTTCGGGTTCCGGTTCCGGTTCGGGTTCCACGGCCCACGGCGGCACCGCTGCGACGAGTACCCAGGCCGGCGTCCCCGCCGCACAGTCCGTTCTTCCGGAGATGGGTGAGGTTCGATGAGTACCGCGGCGCAGTTCCCCGCGGGCCGGCCGACCGTGGCGGAGGCGTATGCCGCCTGCGAGGCTGTGACCAAGGAGGCGGCACGCAACTTCTCCTATGGCATCCGCCTGCTGCCGGCCGAGAAGCGGGGGGCGCTGAGCGCCGTCTACGCGCTCGCCCGCCGCTTCGACGACATCGGCGATGGTGATCTCCCCGAGGAGGCGAAGTTTGCCGGGCTGGCGCAGGTCCGCGCGGAGGTCGAGGAGCTGGGGATGAACAGCTCCGATGATCCGGTCTTCGTCGCCCTCGCCGACGCCGCCCGCCGGTTCCCGATCCCGCTGGAGGCGTTCATCGAACTCGCCGACGGGGTCGAGAGCGACGTGCGCGGCACCACCTACGACACGTTCGACGATCTCGTCGGCTACTGCCGCCTGGTTGCCGGGACGATCGGGCGGCTCTCGCTCGGCATCTTCGGTAGCGAGCGGGCCACCTCCCACCGCGACGCCTCGGGGGTCGCGGACGCCCTCGGGGTCGCACTCCAGCAGACGAACATCCTCCGGGACGTGCGCGAGGACCTGCTCGGCGGCCGGATCTACTTGCCGCGCCAGGAGCTGAAGGCCGCCGGCGTCGAACTCGAGGTGGACGCGACCGGTCGTCTCGGCGGGCCCCCCGACGCGCTCATCGCGTACCTGCGGACGTCGGCGCAGCGAGCGGAGGAGTGGTATGGGCGTGGGCTCGTCCTGCTCGACCTGCTCGACCGGCGCAGCGCGGCCTGCTGTGGGGCGATGGCCGGCATCTACCTGCGGCTCAACCGGCGGATCAAGACCGATCCGTCCGCGGTGCTCGATCGTCGGCTGGCGCTGCCCGGCTGGGAGAAGGCGGTCGTCGCCGCCCGCAGCCTCGCGGGGCGGCCCGAGATGAGGGCGGCATGACCACGGGTGCCGGCGCGGACGCCGCGCCGGCACGGGGGCCGCGGCCCGCCGGGCGGACGGACGGACGTCCGCATCTCGCCGTCGTCGGCGGCGGGCTCGCGGGCATGGCCGCGGCACTGCTGGCCGTGGACAGCGGGGCCCGCGTGACCCTGCTGGAGGCACGTCCCCGCCTCGGCGGGGCGACGACGTCGTTCCGGCGCGGGGAGCTGTGGATCGACACCGGCCAGCACGTGTTCATGCGGTGCTGCACGGCCTACCGCGGGCTGCTGCAGCGACTCGGCGTCGAACACCTGACCACCTTGCAGCCTCGGCTGGACGTGCCGGTGCTGCTCGGCGACTCGTTGACCCGGACCCGGCTGCGCCGGACGAGGGTCCCGCTGCCGGCGCCACTGCACCTGGCCCCGGCGTTGCTGGGGTACCAGGCGCTGCCGGTCGCCGAACGGCTGCGGGCCGGGCTCGCGGCGTTCCAGCTCGGGCGGCTCGACCAGCGATCCCCGGCGGTGGACGAGCAGTCGTTCGGCACCTGGTTGTCCACCCACGGCCAGGGCCCCGCGGCGACGAAGGCGCTGTGGGAACTGCTGACGGTCGCGACGCTGAACGTGCCCGCCGCCGACGCCTCCCTCGGCCTCGCCGCCAAGGTCGTGCGGACCGGTCTGCTGGAGGGCGCCGCCGCCGGTGACCTCGGCTGGGCCGAGGTCCCCCTGTCCCGGCTACACGGCGACGCGGCGATGGAGACGCTCACCGCGGCCGGCGCCGACGTGCGCACCGGGGTGAAGGCCCGGTCCATCACCGCCGCGGGCAGCGGATGGGAACTGGCCGTCACCGCGGGCGGGACCGGTCGCGGCGCGGCGGTGCCCGGCACCGACGAGCGCGGCGTGCTGCGGGCGGACGCGGTCGTGCTCGCGGTGCCGCCGCCCGCCGCCGCTTCCCTCCTGCCGGCCGGCGCCGAACCTGAGGCGGCCCGGCTGCGTGAACTCGGCGACTCGCCGATCATCAACGTGCACATGATCTATCCTCGACCGGTGATCGACGGCCCGTTCCTGGCCGTGGTCGACTCGCCCATCCAATGGATCTTCGATCGCACGGTCTCCTCCGGGCTCGCCGCCGCCGGCCCGCCCGGTGCCCAGTACCTGGCGCTGTCGCAGTCTGCGGCGGAGCCGTGGGTCGATCGTCCGGCGAACGAGCTGCGGACCCTGTTCGTCGAGGAGATGGCCTGGCTGTTCCCGGCCGCGCGGGCGGCCGGGCCGCTGGAGGTCTTCGTCACCCGGGAACGTACGGCGACCTTCCGGCAGGTGCCCGGTTCGCTTGCGTTGCGTCCGGGTGCGTCGACCGGCCTGCCCGGCTTCGCCCTGGCCGGGACCTGGACCGACACCGGATGGCCGGCAACCATGGAGTCGGCCGTGCGTAGCGGACTCGCTGCTGTCCGTGAGAACCTGGCCGGTATGGGGGTCGACGTCAACGAGCCACGCGGGCCGGGCCCGCAGGCCCGAAGGACGGGCGGACGGCTCCCCGAGCAGGTGGGTGAGTCGGTACCGGTAGGCACTGAATCGGTGAGCACACCGGACGGCGGCGCCACGGCCGCGCAGGTGCGCGATCCACAGGATCCACGAGGGGACAACGCGGTTCCCGCCGGATCGGCGGCGGTCGTCCGGCCGCTTCCGCCCGGCCAGCCAAGGCACACATCCACAGGGGGATTCCCGGTATGACCATGACGGTTCCGGATGCGATCGAGCGTGGGCGGACCCTCACCGTGCCTGCCTTGCGCGCCACGGTGGATCGGCTCCACCCACGGCTTCGCCACGTCGTCGCCTACCATCGCGGCTGGGTCGACGCCGAGGGCGCGCCACTGTCCGGCGGCGGGGGCAAGCTGGTACGCCCGGCGCTGGCGCTGCTGTCGGCGCAGGCCGCCGGCGCCCCGGCGGAGACCGGGCTGCCGGCAGCGGTCGCCGTCGAGCTGGTGCACGACTTCTCGCTGCTGCACGACGATCTCATGGACGGCGACACCGAGCGCCGCCACCGGCCCACGGCCTGGACGATCTTTGGCGCCGACGGCGCGATCCTCGCCGGGGACGCGCTGCTCGGCCTGGCGACCCAGGTCCTGCTGGAGGTCGAGGGGGAGCCCGGCCGTCGCGCGGCGCTGATCCTGGGCGCGGGCGTTCAGGACCTCGTCCGTGGCCAGGCCGAGGACCTGATGTTCGAGAAGCGGCCGGATGTCAGCGTCGCCGAGACGCTGCACATGGAGGACGGCAAGACCGGCGCGCTGCTGGCCTGCTCGGCCTCCCTCGGCGCCGTGCTCGCCGGGGCCGATGACGACATGGTCAACGCCCTCGCCGAGTACGGATCCCGGCTCGGCACCGCGTTCCAGCTCATCGACGACCTGCTCGGTATCTGGGGTGATCCCTCGGTGACCGGCAAGCCGGTGCTGTCGGACCTGCGGTCCCGCAAGAAGTCGGTGCCGGTCGTGGTGGCCCTGGAGGCCGGCGGAACCGCGGCCGAGGAGCTGCGGGCGTTCCTCACCGGCACCGGGGAGTCCACCGAGGCGGAGCTGACGCACATCGCGGACCTGATCGAGCGGGCCGGCGGGCGGGACTGGACCACCGCCGAGGCCGACGGCCAGCTGAAGGCCTGCGAGAACGTGCTCCGCTCGTTGTCGATGCCCGCCGAGATCGAGGCGGAACTGCTGGCCCTCGCGCGTTTCGTGACCGAACGAGACCGCTGAGGAGACGACAGGTGAGTGCAGTCGCCGTTCCCGCCCGGCCGGGTGATCAGCACGTTGATCGTCTTCATGACCATCGCATGTACGACGAGGGGAGTCGTCGATGAGCCTGACCTCGGACCCGTCCCCGGCTGCTCCAAAGGCCGCGAAGAGCTCGAAGCGCGTTAACATTCCCGCGCCCGCCACGCCCGACGCCTACGGGATCTCCCGGTCCTCGCCACCGCTGTCCGGCGGTGGCGTGCCCGGCGGTGGCGCGGCGACCGTCGACGGTACCCCGCCCACGACGCAGACCCCGGTCGATCAGGACCTGGCCGCGGCGATGACCGCGGCCGACCGGGCTCGGGACCACCTCCTCGGGCTGCAGTCCGAGGAGGGCTGGTGGAAGGGCGACCTCGAGACGAACGTCACGATCGACGCCGAACACCTGTTCATGAAGCAGTTCCTCGGCATCCGCACCGAGGAGGAGACCGAGCCGATCGCCCGGTGGGTGCGGTCCCAGCAACTCGCGGACGGCGGCTGGGCCACGTACTACGGCGGACCGGCCGAGCTGTCCACCACGGTCGAGGCGTACATCGCCCTGCGCCTGGCCGGTGACGAGCCCGACGCCCCGCACATGGCGGCGGCGGCCGCGCTCATCCGCTCCCAGGGCGGGGTGGCGGCCGCCCGGGTCTTCACCCGAATCTGGCTGGCGACCTTCGGCGAGTGGTCCTGGGACGACGTGCCCGTGCTGCCGCCGGAACTGATCTTCCTGCCGTCCTGGTTCCCGCTGAATGTCTACGACTTCGGCTGCTGGGCCCGCCAGACGATCGTCGCGTTGACGATCGTCGGGTCGCTCCGGCCTGTGCGCGACCTCGGCTTCAGCATCGACGAGATCAAGGTCGCGGCACCCGTGACGCCGCCGAAGCCGGCCCCGCTGTACAGCTGGGAGGGCGCCTTCGAGCGGTTGGACGCGATCCTGCACCGCTATGAGCGCCGGCCGATCAAGATGCTGCGCACTCTGGCGTTGCGCCGGGCCACCGAGTGGGTCGTCGCCCGCCAGGAGGCCGACGGGTGCTGGGGGGGCATCCAGCCGCCGTGGATCTACTCCGTCATGGCGCTGCATCTCATGGGATACCCCCTCAACCACCCAGTGATCGCCACGGCGTTCCGGGGAATGGAACGCTACATCATCCGGCGCGAGACCCCGGAGGGGCCGACCGCCCAGATCGAGGCATGCCAGTCGCCGGTCTGGGACACCGCGCTCGCGGTGGTCGCGCTCTCGGACGCCGGCGTCCCGGCCGACCATCCCGCGATGGTGCGGGCCGGCCGCTGGCTGGTTGACGAAGAGGTCCGGGTGGCCGGGGACTGGGCGGTCCGCCGTCCGGCGCTCGCCCCCGGCGGCTGGGCGTTCGAGTTCGACAACGACTTCTACCCGGACACCGACGACACTGCCGAGGTCGTGTTGGCGCTGCGTCGCCTGCTCGGTGGCAGCCATGTCGCCCCGGGCGGCACCGTCGCCCCGGGCGGCACCGTCGCCCCGGGCGGCACCGCCGAGCTCCCGCCGGCCGCGCGTGACCGTGCCTCCCGCGGCCTCGCGGCGGTCGACCCGCAGCTGGCCGGGGCGATGCGCGCCGCTGCGGCCCGCGGGGTCGACTGGAGCGTCGGCATGCGGTCGTCGGACGGGGCCTGGGGCGCCTTCGACGCCGACAATGTGCGGACGCTGACGGCGAAGATCCCGTTCTGCGACTTCGGCGAGGTGGTCGACCCGCCGTCGGCGGACGTCACCGCCCACATCGTGGAGATGCTGGCCGACCTCGGCCGTTCCGACCACCCGATCACCCAGCGGGCGGTGCAGTGGCTGCTGGACAACCAGGAACCGGGCGGCTCCTGGTTCGGCCGGTGGGGGATCAACCACGTCTACGGCACCGGCGCCGTGGTTCCGGCGCTGAGCGCCGCTGGCGTTCCCGCCGACCACCCGGCGATCACAACCGCGGTGCGCTGGCTGCTGGAGCACCAGTCGCCCGACGGCGGATGGGGTGAGGACCCGCGTTCCTACGACGATCCGGCCTGGATCGGCCGGGGTGAGCTCACCGCCTCGCAGACCGCCTGGGCGCTGCTCGCGCTGCTGGCCGTCGACCCGCACAGCAAGGCGGTCAAGCGGGGAGTGCGCTGGCTGTGCGAGACCCAGCGGCCGGACGGGACCTGGGACGAGCCCCAGTTCACCGGAACCGGTTTCCCCGGTGACTTCTACCTCAACTACCACCTGTACCGGCTGGTCTTCCCGCTGACCGCGCTCGGTCGGTACGTGACCCTCACCGGGGTGGCCACGCCATGAACATCTTCGCATCCGCGGCCGGCGGCGACGGGAACGCCGGGGACGTCGAGGACGGCGGGGACGTCGAGGACGGCGCGTCCGCCGGGGACGACGCGCCCGCCGCCGCGGCAGCCACGGCGGCAGCCACGGGTGCCGGGATCAGGGCTGTTCCGGCCGCCTCCACCGAGATCCCGGCGCAGGAGCCGTCGTCGCCGTCCCTGCCGTCGGCCGCGCCCCCAGGGTCGGTCCACCGGCCGGCCGAGGCGCGGCGAGTGCCGGAGCAGGAGCAGGAGCCGACCCCCGTGCGCCGCCGGGGGCGGCTGGTCGTCGCGGCGGCCCTGCGGGTGGAGGCAATGGCCGCCGGTCGGTCGGGCCTCAGCGCGGACACCGTCATCGTGCGCACCGGCATGGGTCCGGAACGGGCGCGCAAGGCCGCTCGGCTGGTGCGCGACACAGGCCCGGACGCCGTCGCCCTCGTCGGTCTCTCCGGGGGACTGGCGGCTGGGATCGAGCCCGGTGACGTCGTCGTGGCCACCGAGATCCGCAACGCCGACGGCACCGTCGCCGGCCGTTGCGCGTCCGCGCCCCTGCTGGCCGGCGACCTGCGCCGGCTCGGGCTCACCGTGCACGTCGGCCCGATCGTCACCGTGCCGCGGCTCGTCGTCGGCACGGCCCGCGCGGAACTCGCCGCGACCGGGGCTCTTGCCGTCGACATGGAGTCCGCGGAGCTGGCGGCGGGAGTCGGCGACGTGCCGTTCGCCGCCGTCCGCGTCATCGTCGACACGGCGGCGCAGCCGCTGGGACGCATCGACCTGGCCCGCCGCGGAATCCGCGGTCTGCGCACGATGCGTCCGCTCGGGCGCCCGATCGAGGCGTGGGCCGCCGCGGTCGGCCGTCGCCAGGTTCTGCTCGCCGAGCCGCGGGCGTTCTGCGCCGGCGTCGAGCGGGCGATCGAGGTCGTCGAGCGCGCCCTGGAGATCTACGGTGCGCCGGTCTATGTCCGTAAGCAGATCGTGCATAACGCCCACGTGGTGGCCGACCTGGCCAGCCGTGGAGCGATCTTCGTCGAGGAGCTCGACGAGGTGCCCGGCGGCTCGACGGTCGTCTTCTCCGCACACGGAGTGGCTCCGGCCGTCTGGGACCAGGCGGGCGAGCGCGGCCTGTCCGTCATCGACGCCACCTGCCCGCTGGTGGAGAAGGTGCACACCGAGGCCCGCCGGTTCACCGCCCGCGGGGACACCGTGCTGCTCATCGGCCATTCCGGCCACGAGGAGGTGGACGGAACCCTCGGCGAGGCGCCCGGCCGCATCACGCTGGTCGAGTCCTCGGCCGACGTCGGCTCCCTCGACGTTCCCGATCCCGAGCGCGTCACATACCTCATGCAGACCACGCTGGCCCTGGACGAGGCCGCGGAGGTCGTTGACGCGTTGACGGAGCGGTTCCCGGCGATCGTCGGGCCGGGTTCCACCGATATCTGCTACGCGACCTCGAACCGGCAGAACGCGGTCCGCAAGGTTGCCGAGGAGGCCCAGCTCGTCCTCGTCGTCGGCTCGGCCAACAGCGCGAACTCCGTGCGGCTCGTCGAGGTGAGCAGGCGCGATGGCGTCGAGGCGCATCTGGTCGGGGACGTCGGGGACGTGCATCTGTCCTGGCTCGCCGGCGTGGGCACGATCGGCATCTCGGCCGGCGCCTCGGCCCCGCCGTCCCTCGTCGACGAGCTCCTGACCGCGTTGTCGGGTCTCGGCGCGACGGACGTCTCGGTGCGTTCCGTCGGTACCGAGACGCTGGCCTTCCACCTGCCCAAGGAACTGCGCCAACCGGCCCCGGCGCCCGTTCCAGGGCCATAGTGCGCCCGGCCCCCGGGCGGTCCCGAGGCGCGGCCCGGAGGGCGAAGCCGGTGGCGTCGCCCGGGCGGCGCGGTGGGGCTGGGTTCAGCGGGATGCGGCGCCGCGATCGGCCTCAGGCGGCCGGGCCGGTGCGGCGTGCCGCTCGCCCCACCGGCGCAGGGCCAGCAGGACCGGTGCCAGATCCCGGCCGGAGGACGTCAGCCGGTACTCGTGCCGGGACCGGGCGCCCGCCTCCTGGTATGGCTGACGCTCCAGCACCCCCGCGCGCTCCAGCGCCCGCAGCCGCTCGGCCAGTACGGCTCGGGGCGCCCCGGTGCCGGCCCGGATGCCCTCGAAGCGGTGGACCCCCAGTGTGATCTCCCGGATGACCAGCAGGGACCAGCGCTCACCCACGACCTCCAGCGTCCGCGCGATCGGACAGGCCCGCGGGCCGTCGGACGATTCCTGCATCGGTACATCCTACCGATACTGGGTGCGTATCCTGAATGCAGCCGGTCTAGGCTGCGGGCATGACCACGACTGAGCCCGAATCCGCGCGACCCGAATCCGCCTCAGACCACTCGCACGACCCGGCTGCCTGGGGCGAGCCGCGGAGCAAGACGATCACCTGGCACGACCCGCTGCCTGTCGCCGCGGCGGCGGCGTCGCTGAGCGGGCTGGAGTTCCTGTCCGCGATGCGTGACGGGCGCATTCCGCCGCCCCCGATCTCCCGTCTGTTCGACTTCCGGCCAATCGAGGTCACGCCGGGAGACGTTGTCTTCACCTGTCTGCCGGACGAGTCGGCCTACAACCCGATCGGCCTCGTCCACGGTGGCCTGGTCTGCACGATCCTGGACACCGCGACCGCCTGCGCGGTGCACTCCACGCTGGCGGTCGCGGTGGCGTATACCTCCATCGAGATCAAGGTTAATTACCTGCGGCCGGTGCGCGTTGTCGACGGCCGGCCGAGCCGACTTACCGCGCACGGCTGGGTGACCAGGCCGGGACGGCGGGTGGCTTTCGCCGAGGGGGACGTCCGGGATGACCAGGGCAAGGTCGTGGCCACCGCCAGCAGCACCTGTCTGATCATGGGTGGGGCGGCCTGATCCCATGGCCTGATTCCGCGGCCTGACCGGAGACCCGATTCCCCGGCCTGACCGGCGGCCCGGCCCGACGCTCGGCCGGGCCGGATGCGAGCACGGGCGCGTCGTCGGGCGGCTGGCCCGACATCGTCCATGGACTGTCCCGAACTCGCGTCCGTGCTGTCCCGGCCTTGTCTTCCCGGTGTCCGCAACTCGGCGGGGTCGGCTAACGGACACCCTTGTGGGGCAGTTCATCGGACGATCCACATGCAGTCTGTACGTACACGCTGTATGGTCAATGCAGAGATCATCGCTCATCCACTGGTGACCTAACGAGAGGGGGCCAGCCGTGGCGGTCGAGTGGCGGTACCAGCTCCGGATTGGGACCTACCTGGCGAAGCAGAAGCTGCTTCGTCGCAAGCACTTCCCGCTCGTACTGGAGCTGGAGCCGCTGTTTGCCTGCAACCTGTCCTGCACTGGATGTGGCAAGATCCAGCACCCGGCGTCCGTCCTCAAGCAGCGGATGAGCGTCGACGACGCCTTGGCTGCGGTGGAGGAATGCGGCGCTCCGGTGGTCGCGATCGCGGGCGGCGAGCCGCTGATGCACCCGCAGATCCACGAGATCGTGAACCAGCTGGTCAAGCGCAAGAAGTTCGTGATCCTCTGCACGAACGGGCTGCTGCTCCAGAAGAAGCTCAAGAACTTCACCCCGTCGCCGTACTTCACCTTCGTCCTGCACATCGACGGTCTGCGTGAGCGGCACGACGCGGTGGTGGAGAAGGAGGGCACGTTCGACGAGTGCGTCCGCGCCTTCCACGCGGCGAAGGCCGCGGGCTTCCGGGTCGGGTCCAACTCGACGTTCTTCAACAACGACAGCCCGCAGGACGTCATCGACATCCTGACGTTCCTCAACGACGACCTCAAGGTCGACCAGATCCAGCTCTCACCCGGCTATGCCTACGAGAAGGCGCCCGACCAGGAGCACTTCCTGGGGGTCCAGGAGACCCGCGAGATGTTCTCGAAGGTCTTCGCGGACGGCCGGCGCAAGAAGTTCCGGCTCAACCACTCGCCGGTCTTCCTGGACTTCCTGGAGGGTAAGAGGGAGCTCAGCTGCACCGCGTGGGGCATCCCGAGCTACTCGCTCTTCGGCTGGCAGAAGCCCTGCTACCTGATGAGCGACGGGTACGTCTCGTCCTACAAGGAGCTCGTCGAGACCACCGACTGGGACGCCTACGGTCGTGGCAAGGACCCGCGGTGCGCGAACTGCATGGCGCACTGCGGCTATGAGACCTCCGCGGTGCTGGCCACCATGGGTTCCCTCAAGGAGTCCATCCGGGCGGCCCGCAGCGTCTGAGCTGGCCCATCGTGGTCTGAGCCGGCTCACGGCGGCGCCACCGTCACCGTCAGATGACGTCGTCCGGCACGGCAGGTCACCGCCCCGACCGGGTGACCCCGGTCGGGGCGGTCGCCGTCTGTGCCGCCCCGGCCCGCACCGGCGGGAGCAGGGCCGGCGGGAGCAGGGTTTCGCTGGCGTCGACGATGCCAGCCGGCTTTAGCCGGCAGTCCCGCGGGAGCCGGCGCCGCCGTCGGCACTGACCGGCGGCTGCTCGGCGAGATCGCCACCGCGGCCGAGTCCGCGCAGCAGCCGGTCGAGCACGGTGCCGACCTCGAGGCGGGCGGTGTCCGGGTCCGCGGCGCCGGCGGTGTAGATGCTCGCCTCCGACAGCAGGGCGGCGACCAGCCTGGTCAGCGGGACCACCGGCAGCGGGTCGATGCGGTCCTCGGCCATCGCGCGCTCCAGCCACTCCGAGAGCAGCCGGTAGCCGTGCTTCTCGACGAGCGCATCCCAGGCGTCGTTGCCCAGCACGGCCGGACCGTCGACGAGGACGATGCGCTGGAAGTCGCTGTCCGCGGTGGAGATGTCGAGCAGGGACTGGAACCCGGACCGGAGCTGTGTCCAGGCGTCGCTGGGAAGCTCCGCGTCCCGGGCAAGTTCACCAGCGACGAGCTGTTCGGCCACCTCCGTCGCGACCTGTTCCATCACGGTGCGAAACAGCGCGGCCTTGTCGCGGAAGTGGTGGTAGAGCGCGCCACGGGTGACCTGCGCGTCGGCGACGATCTCCTCGGTGCCGGTGGAGGCGAACCCCTGTTCGGCGAACCGATGGCGGGCGGCGGAGATCAAGGCCTGACGGGTGTCAGCCGTCTGCGCGGTACGACGGCTTCGTGTCACCCCTTGATTATGGTGTAGCCGAGGCCGTTGTACCCACTACCGTCCCGGCACGAGCGGGCCTGGTCGTGACGAACCTGCTCCGATGAACCCGCAACCGCCGACGGACACCGATCCGTGGCTGTCGTCTCGCCCTCTGGTCGCGCCCTCGCCAGCCGTTCGTCGCGCACCGCCGATCACTTTTTGTTTTCAACTTGTTGCCGTCGGGTATCTCCGATCACCGCCGCCGATCGTGAGGTGACGGGAGGTGATCATCGTTTCCGCGGGGCGTGGTGGGCACCATCGTCGATGCCTCATGTCGGCTACCCCACCGCCGGCCGGAGGCCCGGGATTTCAGGGTGGCGGCAGGAGCGTTTCGGGGGGGAGATCTCCGTACCGGCTCGGCCAGACCGGGACGGAAGCCTTGTGACCCCGCATTACCCGGGGGGCCCGCACGCCCTTGAGGGGCCCGTGGCAGTATCACTTTCTGTGACAGTGCTGCTGTGGGTCGCCGTTGCCTCTCTGCTCGCTTGGCTCTACCTGACCGTCGGCCATGGGTTCTTCTGGCGGACCGATCAGCGCCTGCCATCCCGGCAGGCGCCGGCCGCTTGGCCCAGTGTGGCGATCGTCGTGCCGGCTCGGGACGAGGCCGACGTGCTTCCCGTGACGTTTCCGACGCTGCTTGCCCAGGACTACCCCGGTCGTGCCCGGCTGATCCTGGTGGACGACGGTTCCACCGACGGGACCACGGAGGTTGCCCGGGACCTGGCAGAACAGGCCGCTGCGCGCGGCGAGACCAACGTGACGCCGGCCATGACCACATCCACCGAACCCCCCGCCGGTTGGACCGGGAAGCTGTGGGCGCTGCGGCGGGGCATCGAGTGCGCTGGCGACGTCGACTTCCTGCTCCTCACCGACGCGGACATCTCCCATCGCCCGGGATCGCTGACTGCGCTCGTCGCGTCGGCGACCTCCCAGAAGCTGGACATGGTGTCGCAGATGGCCGTGCTGCGGGTGCAGACCGGCTGGGAGCGTCTGATCGTCCCGGCCTTCGTGCACTTCTTCGCGATGCTGTACCCGTTCCGGTGGTCGAACCGGCCGGGTTCGCGGGTGGCCGCTGCGGCCGGCGGATGTTCCCTGATCCGCCGGGAGGCCCTTGCGGCGGCCGGTGGACTGGCGGAGGTGCGCGGCGCCGTCATCGACGACGTGGCGATCGCGCGGATCATCAATCGCTCGGGTGGGCGGACGTGGCTCGGACTCGCAGAGCAGGTCCACAGCCAGCGCCCGTATCCGCGGCTCGCGGATCTGTGGAAGATGGTGTCCCGCAGCGCCTATGCGCAGTTGCGGCACTCCCCGTCGCTGTTGGTCGGGACCGTGTTGGGACTGAGCCTGGTCTTCGTCATCCCGGTGGTCGCGACCATCGTAGGCATCGTGACCGGCGACGTCGCCACGGCTCTCGTCGGCGGGATCACCTGGTTGATCATGACTGTCACCTATCTGCCGATGACTCGCTACTATCGTCAGCCGCTGCCGCTGGCCCTGCTGCTCCCCGGAGTGGCCGTGCTGTACCTCGCGATGACGGTGGACTCGGCGCGGCTCAAGCGGGCCGGGCGGGGAGCGGCCTGGAAGGGGCGTACCTACCAGGATCACGGTGCCCCGGCTGCCGCCCGCCCGCGAGTATCCGAATGGCCCGGGTGAGCGGCGTGAGAGCTCGGTGGCCGGGCCGGCCGGCTCCCCGGGCATGCCGGCACCGGTAGCCGTGTCGCCGTACCCGGACGGCGTTGCCACCGTCGCCTCCGCCGGCTCATCGGCTTTGTCATCCGCCTCGTCCACGGTGCCCGCAACACCCCTGGTGATGGCGACATCCTCGGCGGTCCCCGCGCCGGCCGTGGCGCCGGCTTCCCCCACGCCCACGCCCACGCCCACCCCTACGCCCACGCCGCGCCCCTCCACGGCATCGTCATCGGCCTCGCCGCCGGCCCGGGGCGGATCGACCGATCAGCCCCGGACCTAACTGGTGGTCCCGATGCATGGAGGAGATGAACCATGGGGAGGTTCGGAGACGGTCGACGAGTAGGACGGGGGCGAGGGTGCGTGAGGCCGCCATGATGGTTATCTACGAACCGTACCGTTCGGTTCGAAGTTGTCAAGGGTAGGGTCCGTCGCGTGAGCGAGTCATCCATCCCGGCCGGGACGGCCGAACAGGACCGGCTGGCGGTCACCGGGGCCGGTGGCACGGCCGGCGACGCGCGGCGATGCCCGGCGCGCGGCGATCCTCGACGCGACACTGGCTCTTCTCGCCGAGCAGGGTTACGACAAGCTGTCGACCCGCGCGGTGTCGGCCCGGGCGAAGGCATCGCAGGAGACGCTGTACGCCCACTTCGGCGATCGGCGTGGCCTGCTCGCGGCACTCGTCTCCCAGGAGGCGGAAGCTACGAACGCCGCTCTTCGACAAGCCTTGGCCGACGCCGGCGGCGGACCGGTGCGACCGGTGCTCGCCGCGGCGCTGACCGAGCTGCTTGCGCTGCTCACCAGCGCCCGTTCGGTCACCATCAACCGGGTCGCCATCGCCGCGCTGCCCGCTGACCCGGATCCCGCGGAGGCTCTCGTCGCCTGGGGTCGGCGTACCACTGGTCCCCTCTTCGAAGCCCTGCTGAGGCGAGGCGTCGCCCGTGGTGAGCTCGCGTTCGATGATGCCGCCGAAGCGTTCGAGGTGCTCTTCGGCCTCACCATCCGCGACAGTCAGATCGCCGCCCTGCTGGGTCGGCCTCCGGCCTGGACCGACAGTAACCGCCGGGCCCGCGCGGAACAGGCGGTCGCGCTGTTCTATCGGCTCTACGGCACCGCCGTCCGCGTCTGACCGCCTGCCCGGGTCAGACCGTGGCAGGAGCCGGCCCTCGTTCCAGGCGATGGCGGAGAGTGACCGCATCCTCGGCGAGCGCGGAGATGAGATAGCCTGGACCGGCCAGGGGAAGCAGTGCCACCCTGTCCGCGACGGCCGCCTGCGCGCCGGACCCCGCCCTCTCCGCCGGCACGGATTCCCGCCGGGCCGCCGGAGAGCCCACCGGATCGGGCCCCGCGACGAGGAGCGACCCGACGGCACGAGCCGAGCCGAGGAGGGCTGGTCCGGTCAGGCCAGGTATCTCGGGACCGAGGACGAGATCCTGGCGCAGCAGGGGGATCGGTTCGGAGGATCTGTCGCTGATCTTGTGATTCTTCTGGCCCGCCGGTGATCATCGGGTGAGGAGGGCCCGTTTGCGGAGCAGGCTGAAGCTGGCGCGGCCGAACATCTGCCGTTTGATCATCTTGATGC
>NZ_CDWRCM010000076.1:0-454 GCF_977927585.1 Frankia sp. CcWB2
ATATACGGCGGGGTCGAATGGCCGTGACTGCCAGACCGGCAGCCACGGCCACGCCCCCGGCAGGGGCCCGGTGCGGGCCCCTGAGATCAGGGCAGCATTCCCAGCTAGCGCGCGGCGTGTACCGCGGCTGTGCGGTTACGGACACCGAGCTTGCGCATGATGCTGCGCAGGTACGCCTTCACCGTCTCGGGCGAGACCGTCAGCCGGCGGGCCGTCTCGACGTTGGACAATCCCAGCGAGACCTGGGCAAGCACCTCCAGCTCGCGCGGGGTCAGCGTCAGCCGTCCGACCGTCTTCGTCTCCTCGGCGAGCAGCCCGCGTCTCCTCGGCGAGCAGCCCGCGCAGCAGCTCGGACACCCCGCCGATGCGACCGCGCAGGAACGGGACGGCGACATGCTCGGTGACCTCCTGAAGCTCCCGGTAGGCCAGCCGCAGGCTCTCCCGGGGCAGACCC
>NZ_CDWRCM010000076.1:614-5120 GCF_977927585.1 Frankia sp. CcWB2
GGACCGGTACGGACGGCACCCTCGACCGCGGCCCCCCACTGACGAGACCGAGTTCGCGTTCCATCAACCGGGCCACCGCCATAGCTGCGTGAATAGCAGACTCATCGAATGACAGATCCGGTTCGAGAGCGGCGTACAGTACCGCGGCCACCGCGCCGTCCTCGCATACCGGCACCGCCATGATCGCACCGAGACCGGTGTCGTCGATCTCCGCGGCGGTAGATCGCAGCGATCTTCGCGCGGCAGCTCGATCATTGATGACGACCGGCCGGCAATGCTTGACGACCTGACCGCCGATGCCCATCCCGGCTGGGATCTCGACACCGATCAGCCCGGCCGGCCCCGGCCCGTCCACGTTGGTGATGGTCAGGGTGCGGGAATGGAGTGCGACCATTCCCCCGAAAGTAATGTGTGCACCCGATGAGGCCCGCAGGCGCGCGAGCGCCCGAGGCAGAACAGTTTGCATACGGCTAGGAATAGCCAGTGTAAGAGTCATGAGCATCCCCTTCCCCAACCTGCCCAGACGTCGCGAATCCTAGCACCGGCTTTACAATAAGGGGACGTAATGAAGTAACAAATACGCGATCGAGAGCATCATCGCAGGTCACAGGCCTGTGGAGGGTTCGAAACGCGCAAGTTATTTCATTTCGACTCCTAAGCACAAACAAATACCGACGAAACGGACTTTACATATCTGCATGAGAGTTGGGGGCCGCGGGCGCGTAGTGGACTCCGTGGCTTCATCGCTACCACCCATCAGGTTCCGGAAACGTACCAGGAAAGTGTCAGGAATGTATCGGGGAGCGCACAGTGAGCGGGTCCGTTCGGGCCATGGCACGCAGCCGGGCTAACCCGGCGAGGAGCTGAAGTTCGGCGACCGAACGGGGAGAGCTGTCGAGCAGCGCCGGTGACATGACCAGCGCCGCCGCCACCTGTGCTCGGGAGATCGCGACGTTGAGCCGGTTGCGGGAGAGCAGGAAGTCCAGCCCCCGCGGCGCCTGGGCCGAGCTGGACGTGGTGAGCGAGATGATGACGACGGCTGCCTCCTGGCCCTGGAAACGGTCCACCGTCCCGACCCGCACCCCGGGCAGGCCCGCCTTGCCCAGCGCGTGCTCGACCGCCCGCACCTGCCGGTTGTAGGGGGCGACGACGAGCAGGTCGCTGCCGAGGAGCGGGCGCGGGGGCCCGCCGTCGACGAGGGTACGACCGAGCAGGTGGCGAACGATGTCACGGATCACAGCAACCTCCTCATCCGACCGGGTGCCGTTGTCGTGATGCTCGACGTCGTGCAGGTACAGCCCGGCCGGTACACCCGCCACGGCGCGCGTCCCGGCCACCGGATGCGCGTGCAGCAGCCCCCGGTACGCCAGCGCCGACACCGGCGCGCATACGGCCGGGTGCAGCCGGCGGGTCCGATCGAGGAAGTAGCCGAACTCGGGCGGGATCACCTCGGCGTCGCCGAGCAGATGCGACAGCGCCGAGGCGTCCGCGCCGTCCGGATGGAGGCCGGCCACCACCTGCGGCAGTTGCTGCGGATCGCCGAGGAGCACGAGGTTGCGGGCCGCGCCGGCCACCGCGAGGGTATCCGCGAGCGCGAACTGCCCCGCCTCGTCAATGATCAGAACGTCGAAGGGGTCACCACGCAGCACCGGGTTCGCGAACGCCCAGGCGGTGTCCCCGACCAGGTGGCCCTCGGGGTGCTCCCGGCGCCACGCCGCAAGTGCCCGCAGATCCCGCGGACCGTCCCAGGGCAGGAATATGCCCGGAGCCGCCTGAACCGGCTTCGCCCCGGACCGCTGTTTCTTCGCGGCGGGCACCGCGGGGCGCCAGGCGGGCACGGCGTCCGCGGCCCGGGCGTCGGCGGCCCCGGTATCCGCGGCCCCGGTATCCGCGGCTCGGGCGTCCGCGGGATTCGGGTCCGCCGGCGGCTGGCCGGTCGCGGCGAGCATCGCGTTCTCGATCGCCTTGTGACTGGTCGAGCAGACCCCGACCGTGCGCCCCTGCTCGACGAGATGGCGGATAAGCCTGCCGGCGAGGTAGGTCTTGCCCGCCCCAGGCGGCCCCTGCACGGCCAGGTAGGAGCCGTCGAGCGCGCTCACCGCGGCGAGCACGGCGGCGATCTGGTCTCCGTCGTGCTCGCCGGGCGCCGGCAGGTCGCCCCGGCCGATCAGCCGCGGGGGGCGACGGCGCAGCAGGTCCAACGCGGGGTCCGCAGGCAGGTCCGGCAGGGCGTCGGCGGTCCGGCGGGCGAGGTCGCGGATCGCCGCCGGCTTGGGTTCCGGACGCACCGGCGATCCGGGCAGCACGGCGAGGGGCGGCCTGCGGGCCACGTCGTCGGGGGCGACGCTCTCCCGCAGCAGCAGCCTGTGCGGCTCGGCCCGCTCGACGACCGCGTCGGTGGTAACGCCCTCGGCCCCGGGCGGTCCCGGGTAGAGCAGCCGCACCGCCTCGCCGCGGTCGAAGGGATGCGGACGGTCCGGATCGACGCGGGCCTGCAGCAGTCGACGACTCCGCCGCCGTCGCCCGGCCGGTTCGACCCAGTCCTCGACAACGGTCCAGCTCACCGGGACCGCGCAGTCGTCGGCCGATTCCAGCGTGGCGCGATCGGCGGTCAGCGCCGCGAAGTACGACCACCAGGCGGGCTTGTTCTCACGCCGGTGGTATCCGACGGCCGCGGCGAGCAGGGCGCGCGCCCGCTCGTCGTCCGTCCAGTCAGCCGAGTCGTCGGGAAGAGCCGCGACGAGGGTGTCGACGAGCGCGTCGTCGGCGTCGGCGTCGGCGGGGTCTACCGGGTCGGTGCCGGAGGCTGTGGAGGTCGGGGCGGCGAGGTCGATCCGCGGCGTGCCGCCGTCGGCCTCCCGCAGGCCCAGCAGCCAGCGGTGCAGTCGCTGGGTCGACACGCAGTCGATCCGGTTGTAGTCGGCGATCTGAGCGAGGACGCGGTCGGCCGCGGCGAGCTCCCCGGCGGCGCGGTGTGCCAGGAAGCTCTCGTACGCCACGATGCTGTCGATGGCGTTCTTCACCTCGGCCTGCCGGGCACCGGGCAGGAACAGCGGTTCGAGGTATTTGATCGAGTAGGACGGCTGGGAGATCCGCAGGCTGCGCCGGACCACGGCGTAGAGATCCACCAGCCGGTGCCCAGCGAGCAGATCGTCGACCTGCCGTTCCCGCGTGCCGTGTCGCGCGGCCAGCCGGCGCAACGCGTTCGGCTCGTAGGGCGCGTAATGGTAGATGTGCGCGCCGGGGTGCGCGCGCAACCGCTCCGTCGCCCAGTCGACGAAACGCTCGAACGCCTGCCGCTCCCCCGCCCGATCATGCGCCCAGAACGCCCGGAAGACCTCGCCGTCCGCGAGGGTGACCGCGCCGAACAGGTACTCCAGACCGGCGGCGTCCAGCGCGTACGGATCGCCCTCCATATCGAAGTAGATGTCACCGGGATCGGGCGCCGGAAGGGCCGCGAGACCCTCCGGGCCGGTCATCCGGACGGTCACCGTCCCGACCGGGTCGTCCGCGGTCCGCGTCGCATCCTGCGCGGCCTGCAGTTCCGCCTGAAGACGCAGTCCCGCGAACGTCGCCGGGGACATCGTCGCGGGCCGCTGGTCGTCGCGGGCCGCGGCGAGCTCCTCCACCGCGGTGATGCCAGCCGCGCGCAGCACCCGTCGCTGGTCGCCGCGCAGCCCGGCGACCAGGGACAGGTCGCGGGCCTCCGCCCGGCCGCGCGTGCAGTGCGCGCTGAACGCGCAGGTGGCGCAGGCCGACCGGGGCTCGGCCCAGGATGGTTCGGGAACCACGGGGGCGACCGCCAGCCGATCGGCGAGACGGCTGCGCGCGTGCCCGACCATCGGCACGACATCGTCGACCCGGAACGTGCGCACAACCCCGGGCGCGGGAGCGGGAGCGGGCGCGGTGGCCCGCTGTGCGGGATGCAACAGATGCATGAACCGCGGAACAGGTACGCCCACCGACGGTAAGGCCGCCGCGTAGGCAGCGAGCTGCAGCACGGCTCCCGGGCTGGCGTGCCGGGCGAGCTTGGCGTCGTAGGGCTCGTAGCGGCCCGCGACCGCGGGCCCGGTCGACACGCCGGTGATCGGGTCGAGATGCGCCGCGATGAGGAAGTCGGGGCGCCCCTGGAACGCGCCGTCGAACAGCGCCCCCTGGTAGACGACGGGAACCCCGGCGGCCAACGCCTGGCGGGTCCGCTCGTGGGCCTGGGCCAGGGCGGCGAGCGTGGGGGCGGGCCGCTCGATCGCCACGACCCCGTCCGCGCCGAAACACCGGCGCAGATGCTCCAGCCAGCGTCGTTCGTGCGCCTCGCCGTGCCGCACGGCAGTGGTGTCCGCGGGGGTCAGGCGCACCCGGTCGATCCGGCGCGGCCCGTCATCCGACGTCTCCCCGGTCACCAGCCCGGCGGCGAGCGCGTGCGCAAGCCCGACGCGATGCCCACACTCGACGACGTCGACAAGATCACTGGCGGAAACCACCCAGCGGTCCTCGAACCTGTGCACG
>NZ_CDWRCM010000076.1:5602-8177 GCF_977927585.1 Frankia sp. CcWB2
ATCCCCATCTGGGCCATCCCGTTTCCATCCGGGCCATCCCGTTCGGTCCCGTGCCGATCCTCTCCCGATCCGGGTTCACGGTCCGGACCAACCCGGCCGGGCGTGCCCCGAAGGACTGAACGCGGCCGGCCACGCTTTCCGGCACGCAGGAGGTATAGCAGGTGCGGGGGCCGGGGTGGATCTGCTGCCCGGGGGCCCGGTTGTCGCGCTGGCTCCTCTGGGCGCCACATTGTCGACCCACCCGTCTTTACGGGTTGTCCGGTGGACGGACGGACAGGTGGGCCGGTGGGCGGACGGACAGGAAATCCGGCAATACGGCCGAACAAGATGTAAAGTACATATCGGATCGGTGGGCCGCAGGCGTCCAGCCGTGCGCGTGGCGGAAAGCCGCGCGGGGACGAAGCCGATAACGCCGGATGAACTCGTCAGCGACACGCCGCAAGGTCTCCGGGTCGGTGCGGTAGACGACCGGTGCCATAGGCTCCGGCCCAACCCTCGGCGTCCGTCGTCGGCGGCGCGGGCCGCAACCCGCCGGGAATCTCCGCCCACATGACTTTTCCGCCGGTCTTGACCCGGTAACCACGACCATTGGCTACACAGCGCGTCGACCATCAACAAGCCACGCCCGTCCTCGCTGAACACGTCCAGGCTCTTGATCCGGGGAGCGGTGTCGTTGCCGTCCCACACTTCGACAAGGACATTCCTGCTCGTCGCGGTAAGCCGCATGGCCACCACGTTTTCCACGTTTTCCAGGCGGCTCGCCTTCACGGCATTCGAGGCCAACTCACAGACGACGAGTTCGGCACTGCTGACGGCGTCCGGGTCCACTGACCATTCCGTGAGCGTGCGGACCGTGCTCGTACGCACGGCGGGAACGGCGACGGCGGTTGGCGGGAAGTGCGCCACGGCCACCCGGATCACAGGTGATGAGTCACCAGTCATGCTGAGCCCCGTGCGGCGGTCAGCGCGTGTGTGGCCGCCCAGCAGGCGATGATCGTGACGTTCACGGCCGCTGTGCAGGCTGGCGCCGCGCCGTGCCGTCTACGCCTGCGCCCAGGGAGGGCAGGTCGCAGCCGGGCAGCACGGCGAACTCGGCCCACGCCACCAGCTCACAGCGGGCGTGGGATAGGCGGCGGCTGACCTTCGCTACACGGTCGTCGAGGGTCAGGGGGAGGCGGGTTCGCGCCTGCCGCATCCGCACGTGCGCCCACTCGTGGGCGGTGTCGAAGTCGGGGAATGCGCCGAGCGGTCTTCCGTCCGCGTCCCACACCACGAACCGGCGTTCGTCCATGGACCCTCTCCCTTCAGTTTGCGACGGGTAGCCCCCCGCGCCGCGAGTCCGTCCCCGTGCCACAGACAGCAGAGCGCGGCGGATGCCGCCGAGAAGAGCGCCTTGGCAACGCAGAGAGACGCGAGCGTCCGCCGACTGCAACGCCGTAGGGGCCAGGCGACCACTCTCGGCGCGCCTGCTGTCACGCAGAAGTCAAACATCGCGAGAGCTCAACATGCAAGACTCATTCTGCAAGCTGAGAAATGTTGATATTTATTCGAAACAGCGATCAAAGTCTTTCATTTCGGGTGATGGACTACCCTCAAACCGAAGGAGGGGCGATGCCAGAGGGCACCACGACGACGGGCTCGACCGTGCCGCGCCGTCAGCTCGGCCGGTACCTGCGTGATCTTCGGAACCAGGCGAGGTTGACCGTGCGGGCAGCCGCACGGCGCTTGGAGTGGTCCGAGGCCAAGATCTAGCGCATCGAGTCGGGGCTGACCTCGCTCCGAAGCTTCGACGTAGAGATCATGTTCCGGATCTACGGTGCGCCCACCGATCTGACCGAGGCGCTGATGGGGCTCGCGAAGGAGACGAAGGCGCGCGGCTGGTGGCACAGCTACGGCGACGTCATCCCGGCCTGGCTCGACCTGTACATCGGGCTCGAAGAGGCGGCCTCTCGCCTCTGGTGCTACCAGCCGGAACTCGTTCCCGGTCTCCTCCAGACAGAGGAGTATGCACGGACCCTGATCCGAGCGGAAGACCCCGGTGTCGAGGACGACGAAATAGACCGGCGAATTCACGTGCGCATGGCCCGGCAGGCGTTGCTGATCCGAGCGACCGATCCCCCGGTGCTGAATGTTGTTCTCAATGAGTCGATTCTGCATCGCCCCGTTGGCGGCCCGAAGGTGCTTGCACAGCAACTCGAACGGATTGCGGACGTAAACCGGCTGCCTAATGTCACGATCAAGGTAATGCCGTTCAGCGCCGGCCTACACGCGGGTGTCACCTCGGGTCCGTTCGTCGTTCTTCGGTTTCCCGAGAACGGAACCGGACGAGCGGGGGAACCGCCAACGGTTTACGTGGAGGGACTCACCGGAGCGTTGTATCTAGAGAAAGATCGTGAGGTAGAGCAATACGAAGAGTCGTTCAGCACGATGTGGGAATCTGCGGCAGAGCGGGACGCGAGCACCAAGATGCTCATTGATCGAGCTAGGAGTCTCGAACCATGAACAGTCACGATCTTTCCGGCACGGTGTGGCGCAAGAGCAGCTACAGCAACGCTAAGGAGTCGAAATGAAATAG
>NZ_CDWRCM010000076.1:8383-9886 GCF_977927585.1 Frankia sp. CcWB2
AGGGTGAATGTGTCGAGGTTGCGTTCCTTGACGGCGGCCTTGTCGCCCTACGGGACAGTAAGAACAATGGAACCGGGCCGGCGCTGGTCTTTACCGATGCGGAATGGTCGGCGTTCGTGCATGGTGTGACGGATGGAGAGTTCACGGCCTGACAGCCGATACGGCGTCCGCAGGGCGCCAAGATAGCACTTTAACACGTCTTCACTACTGTTGCCCGTCCGTGTGGTGCTCGAAGATCGCTACCGGACGGGCAACAATCCGACCGAGCGACGAGAGATAGGGCTCCCATCGTGCCGAAAGTCCGCGCTAAATTGGATCTCAGGTCTGGTTTCTACGACGATGTCTTGAAACGTGTCGAGCGGTCCCTAGACGTTCGCCTTGACCGAACCGCGGTGGTGCGGAAGCGACGCTCAATTGGCCTCGCCAGCGATAAAGGAACCTGGGTCCGTATCGAGGTTCGGTCCCTGGAGAAGATGACCGGTCAGGGATGGAACGGAATCGAGACCTCATCGATGCTTCGTGGCGTGGCTCGGCCCGCCGCCGGTACGACGCCGGCGGACCACCGTGATCACGCGCGAACCCGGCCTCCTCGAAGACCTGACGGGCCTTGACCGTCACGATCTGGCACATCGGCACCATCGGCAACAACACGGCAACGCGGCAACAACGGCGCCCGGCCCTACGCGGCGACGGCCTCCAGCGCGCGGTCGAAGTGCCGGTGGGCGGCCACGGCCGTGGTGAACGCGGAACCGAAGTCGTCGAGCACGGACGGCCCCACAAGGTCGCGGACCGTCACGACACCCCGGTCGGACACCACCGCGTCACCCTGGTCAGCGACCCGCGCGCCCAGCAAGGAGGCGATCTCGAGCAACGACACCCCTGCGCCGACCGCGCCGATCGGCTTCGCGTGCTTGTACGCCTCGCCGACGTAGTGCACGGCCTCGCCGTTGTGTGTCAGTGCGGTGACACCGCGCTCGCCCGGGGCGACGAACACCGCGTCGTAGAGGACCGAGGACATGGTCACCAGCGTTCGGTCCACCGGCAGCGCGTCGCCGGACACCGTGGCGAGCATGCCTCCGTGCGGCGCGAGAACCTCCAGGATCGCGCCCTGTTCGCGCAGCGCGGCGGTGGCCGAACGCAATGCCACCTCGTCCACGCCGTCCGCCGCGAGCACCGCGATCCTGCGGGTGGCCACCCCGCTGGGCTGGTCGGCCTGGCTCAGCGCGGGTGAGGACCGTCCGTGGTTCGGGGTGCTCTCCGGTGGCACCGGCAGCCCGAGGTTCTCGGCGACCCCGACCGCGAGTTCGTGGTCCACCTGGGCGAGATGTCCCAGGACACGCTCCTTGATCTGGGTGTAGTCGACCTTGCCGAGCTCGAAGCTGAACGCGTCGACGATGTGCCGCCGCTCCCAGGAGGACATGCTGTTCCAGAACAGGGTGGCCTGGCTGTAGAAGTCCTTGAAGCTCTCGCTCCGCTTACGGATCTTGTTCCCGTCGACCCGCT
>NZ_CDWRCM010000076.1:10452-17305 GCF_977927585.1 Frankia sp. CcWB2
GGCGTAGTGCACGTACCCGCCGTGCGCCGGATCGGAGAGCACCGGGCAACCGCCGCTGATCGAGTTCGGGAAGTACGACGTCTGGCGCTGCTGGATGCGATGCTGCCCGTAACCGTCGCGGGAGTTGTTGTGCACCGCCGCGACCGGCCGGTTGACCGGCAGCTGGGCGAAGTTCGGGCCGCCGAGCCGGATCAGTTGGGTATCCAGGTAGGAGAACAGCCGGGCCTGCAGCAGCGGGTCGTTCGTGAAGTCGATGCCGGGGACGACGTTCTGTACGCAGAACGCCACCTGCTCGGTCTCGGCGAAGAAATTGTCGGGGTTGCGGTTGAGCACCAGCCGTCCCACCGGCCGCACCGGCACCCGCTCCTCAGGAATGATCTTCGTCGCGTCGAGAAGATCGAAGTCAAACGCGTGCTCGTCGGATTCCGGCACGAGCTGCACGCCGAGTTCCCACTCCGGGAACGTACCGTTCTCGATCGACTCCCACAGGTCCCGCCGGTTGAAGTCGGGGTCCTTGCCCGCGATCTTCTGCGTCTCGTCCCAGACCAGGGAGTGCGTGCCGAGCTTCGGCCGCCAGTGGAACTTGACGAAGGTCCCCTGCCCGGCGGCATCGACGAACCGGAAGGTGTGCACGCCGAAGCCCTGCATCATCCGGTAGCTGCGCGGCAGTGCCCGGTCCGACATCAGCCACATCATCATGTGCATCGACTCGGGGACGAGGCTGACGAAGTCCCACAGGGTGTTGTGCGCGGAGGATGCCTGCGGGATCTCGTTGTGCGGCTCCGGCTTCACCGCATGGACGAAGTCGGGGAACTTGATACCGTCCTGAATGAAGAATACCGGCATGTTGTTACCGACGAGATCGAAGTTACCCTCCTCGGTATAAAATTTGACGGCAAATCCGCGTACGTCCCGGACCGTGTCCGCGGAACCGCGGGAACCGCCGACGGTCGAGAACCGTACGAACACCGGGGTACGCCGGCGGGCCTCGCCCAGGCAGTGCGCCCGGGTCACGTCGGCGAGCGACTCGTACGCCTCGAAGTACCCGTAGGCACCGGCACCGCGGGCGTGGACGACCCGCTCGGGGATGCGCTCGTGATCGAACCTGGTGAGCTTCTCCCGGAAGTGGAAGTCCTCCAGCAGCGTCGGACCGCGTTCCCCCGCCGCGAGCGAGTCGTCGGTGTGTTCGACACCGATCCCCTGGTCGGTGGTCATGCGGGCGCCGTCGTCGCCGACTCGGACGGCGTCGAGCTGCTGCTGCTTCGCGTCGTCCCGCGGGAGGCGCGACGTCCCAGGATCGGTCATGATGGTCACCTCGCTGACTGCCTGATGCTGTCCGGACGTACCCGGACCTACCCGCGACGACACGAGTAAATCTCGCTTCCGGACGGCGTCGCGCCGGCGTCGCGGTCTTCCCCACCGCCGACGGGAACCGGCGACGAACCAGCGAGGAGCCAGCGAGGAACCGGCGAGGAGGCATCCGTTGCGGGAGAACCTGGCGGAGTCGCGCAGCATCGCCCGGCTGCTCCACCCGCGCACGGTCGCCGTGGTGGGGGCGAGCCGCGAGCCGGGCTCGGTCGGTCACGAGGTCTTCCGCCGGCTGCTCGCCAGCGAGTTCACCGGCTCTGTCTATCCGGTCAACGCCGCGGCAACCCATGTGGCATCCGTCTACGCCTACCGGGACCTGTGTGACGTCCCAGTCGAGATCGACCTCGTGGTCGTCGCGGTGCCGGCGCCACGGGTCGCCGAGGTCATGCGGGCCTGCGCGGAGAAGGGGGTACGCGGCGTCATTGTGGTCGCGGCCGGCTTCGCCGACGGTGGTGACGAGGGACGGGCCCGGCTCGCGGACGTTATCCGGATCGCCCGTGACGGCGGCATGCGACTGATCGGGCCGAACGCGATGGGCGTCATCAACACCGTCCCGACGGTCCGGCTGCACGCCACCTTCGCGGTCGGCGACCCCCCGCCCGGCCGGGTCGGCCTGTTCACCCAGTCCGGGGCGCTCGCGGGCACGTTCCTCACCGACGCCTCCCGGCGCGCCCTGGGCATCTCCACGTTCGTCTCGATCGGGGACCGCTCGGACGTCTCCTGCAACGACCTGCTGCGGTACTGGCGCTCCGATCCACGAACCGGCGTGGTCATGTTGCATCTGCAGAGCCTGGGCAACCCACGCCGGTTCGCCCGGATCGCCCGCGAGCTCAGCCGGCACAAGCCGGTCGTGGCACTCAAGAGCGGGCGGGAGGCCGCCCACAGCGACATCGACGCCCTGTTCAGCAGCGCCGGGGTGATCCGCGTCGACACGTTGAGCCAGCTGTTCGACACGGCCCAACTGCTGGCCTGCCAACCGCTGCCGGCCGGCCGGCGGGTCGGCATCGTCGGGACCTCCAGCGCGCTCGCGGCGCTCGCCGCCGACGCCTGCCGTACCTACGGGCTCGGCGTGCCGGCGCTGTCCGCGTCGACCTGCGCCGGCCTCGCCACGCTGGTCGGCCATCGGCACGCCACGAACCCCGTCGATCTCGGGCCGCTGGCCGATCCGGACCGGTTCGACGCCGCGCTGCGCGCGGTCGCGACCTCCGGGGACGTCGACGCGATCATCACCCTGGTCACCCCGCACGCGCAGGTCGACCGGCTGGCGAGCTCGGTGCGCGCGGTGGCCGTCGAGAGCGGCCTGCCGGTGCTCGCCTCCTTTCTCGGGCAGGATGGGATCCCTGCCCATCTGGCTGTCCGGGACGGCTCGGGTACCCCGGGCCCGGGGTCGGTGCCGTCCTACGCCTCGCCGGAGTCGGCCGCGCTCGCGCTGTCCCGCGCGGCCGATCATGCCGCCTGGCGGACCCGGGACCAGGGCAGCGTCCCTGTGCTGGCCGGCATCGGCCTGGACCGCGCCCGTGCCGAGGCCGAGCGATACCCGAAGGACGGGGCGTGGCTGCCCGATGCCGCCGTCGCGACCCTGCTGGCCGGGGTCGGCCTGCGCGCCTGGCCGAGCCGGCGGGTCGGCAACCAGGCCGAGGCCCTCGCCGCGGCGGAGGCGTTCGGGTGGCCGGTGGCGCTGAAAATCGCCGACGAACGGTTCCGCAGCCGGCTCGACGTCGGCGCCGTCCAACTCGGAGTCGACGATGCGGCCGGGCTCACGCAGGCCTGGCAGGCCATCCGCGCCGCCGTCGGGCCGGGCGACATGCTCGTGCAGCCGATGGCCCCGGCCGGGGTCTCGACCGTGGTGCAGCTGCGGCAGGATCCCATCGTCGGTCCGCTGCTCTCACTGCGCCTGGGCGGGGTCGTCGCGGACCTGCTCGTCGACCCGCTCTCCCGCACGCTGCCGCTGACCGACCGGGACGCGGCCGAGCTCATCCAGGAGATCCGCGGCAGCGTGCTGCTGCTCGGCGGCTCCGGGGCGCCCGCCGCCGACACCGACGCCCTGGCCGACCTGCTGCACCGCGTCGCCCGGCTCGGGGAGGAACTGCCGGCCATCGCCGAGATCCTGCTTGATCCGGTGCTCGTCGGCCGCCGCGGCGTCGTGCTGCTGCATGCCGGCCTCCGCCTGCTCCCGCCCGAGACGGAACCACGGACGCTGCCGCACACGCTCGCCGCCGACGGTTGAGCCCGCTCTCGGGCACGGGGACTGTCGCCCGGGAACTGTACGGTCGAGGGGGCAACACCGGCACCGGTACGGACCCAGCCGGTACCCGATCCAGCGGATTCGAGGACATGGATGACCGCCCGACAGAGGATCGCGTTCCAGGGCGAGCGGGGAGCCAACTCCCACATCGCCTGCCGGGACGTCTATCCAGACTACGACGCGGTCCCTTACCAGACCTTCGACGAGTGCTTCTCCGCGCTGGAGGAGGGTGAGGTGGACCTGGCGATGATCCCGGTGGAGAACTCCACCGCGGGTCGGGTCGCCGACATCCACCATCTGCTCCCCCGCCCCGGGGTGCATATCATCGGCGAGTACTTCCTGCCGATCCGTCACCAGCTGCTCGGCCTGCCCGGGGTGACCCTCGACGAGGTGAAGACGGTGCACAGCCATCCCCAGGCGCTGGCCCAGTGCCGGGAGGCGCTGCGCACGCTGGGTCTGACGGCGGTCGCCCACGCCGACACCGCCGGGGCCGCCCGGGAGATCGCCGAGGCCGGCGATCCGACCAGGGCCGCGATCGCCTCCCGGCTCGCCGCCGAGGCGTACGGGCTGCAGATCCTCCAGGCCGATCTCGAGGACGCGGACCACAACACGACGCGGTTCCTGATTCTGTCCGGCGAGAACCTGCGCGCGGCCGCCGGTGTCGGCCCGATCGTCACAACGTTCTTCTTCAAGGTGCACAACCGGCCCGCCGCGCTCTACAAGGCCCTCGGCGGCTTTGCCACGAACGGGGTCAACATGACCCGTCTGGAGAGCTACATGGTGGGCGGGGGCTTCGTCGCCACCCAGTTCCTCGCCGACATCGAGGGCAGCCCGGAGGAGCCGGCCGTCGCCCGCGCCTTCGAGGAGCTGTCCTTCTACGCCGACCACCGCATCCTCGGCGTCTACCGGGCGAGCCGGTACCGGGAACGGATCAGCACCGGTTCCGGGGCCTGATCGGCCTCCGGTGGAACGCGCCCCGGCAGAAGCCCTGGTAGAAAAGGACCAGCGGCATGTTCGGACGGCAGGAGAACTACGGCCGGAGAATTGACGGCAGGAGAACTACGGACGAAGAACTTCGGACGACAGGAGAACCAGGTGATCTCCCCGGTCCGTCTCGGGACCCTCCACCCGTCCACCCAGGCGCGTCCCGGGCCACCGAAGGACACCCCACCCAAGCCGGCGCCGCCGCCGATGCCCGGCTGGCGCCGCCTGCTGCTGCCGCTGGGGCTGTTCATCACGTTCCTGCTACTGATCGGGCCGAGCCTGTTCGCCGTCCGGCCGGAGTCGCTGACGTACTCCGAGTTCCTCGATCGGGTGAATGCCGCCGCCGTGCGGTCGGTGTCCGTCGACGACCGCGGCGCCGTCGACGGCACGCTCAAGACCGGCAAGGACTTCACCTCCCAGATCCCCACCGCCCTGGACACCGGTGATCTCACCGGCCAACTGCGGGCGAAGGGTGTGCAGATCACCGGGACACGGGCCGGCACGTCGTTCTGGTCGGTCGTGCTGAGCTTCCTGCCGCTGCTGCTGCTCATCGGGTTCTTCGTCTGGTCGGGCCGGCAGGCCCGCAAGATGGGCGGCCTGGGCGGCATCGGCATGTTCGGCCGGTCGAAGGCGAAGATCACCGAATCGGAACGGCCGGCGACCAGGTTCAGCGACGTCGCCGGGTACGAGGGCGCGAAGCAGGAGATCAGTGAGGTCGTCGACTTCCTGCGCCATCCCGAGCACTACACCCGGGTCGGCGCGCACGGCCCGCGCGGGGTGCTGATGGTCGGGCCGCCCGGTACCGGCAAAACGCTGCTCGGCCGGGCGGTCGCGGGCGAGGCGGATGTCCCGTTCCTGTCCATCACCGGTTCCGGTTTCGTCGAGATGTTCGTCGGCGTCGGGGCCTCCCGGGTGCGGGACCTGTTCGCCGAGGCCCGCAAGCGGGCACCGTCGATCATCTTCATCGACGAGATCGACGCGATCGGCGGGCGCCGGGGGGCGAACGTCATCGGCGGCAACGACGAACGCGAGCAGACCCTCAACCAACTGCTGGCCGAGATGGACGGCTTCGAGCAGGACACCGGGGTGGTGGTGCTGGCCGCCACGAACCGGCCGGAGACCCTGGACGCGGCGCTGCTGCGGCCCGGCCGCTTCGACCGCCAGGTCACGGTGCCGCTGCCCACCCAGTCCGAACGCCTGGCGATCCTGAAGGTGCACGCCCGGGGCAAGGCCCTCGCGCCGGACGCCGACCTCGACCGGATCGCCCGCGGCACCCCCGGCTTCTCCGGGGCGGACCTGGCGAACGTCGTCAACGAGGCGGCCATCCACGCGGTCCGGGACGACCGGGAGGTCGTCACCGCCGAGGACCTCGACGCCGCGCGGGACCGGATCCTGCTCGGCCGCCGCGACGCCTCGAACGCGCTGCTCCCCGAGGAGAAGAAGTCCGTCGCAGTGCACGAGTCCGGCCACGCCCTGGTGGCGGCGTTCTGCGAACACGCCGACCCGGTGGCGAAGGTGACGATCCTGCCGGCCGGGATGTCCCTCGGTGCCACCGAGCAACTGCCCGAGGCCGAGCGGCACCTGTATACCGAGGGCTACCTGCTCGACAGTCTCGCGGTCCGGCTCGGCGGCCGAGCGGCGGAGCTCGTCGTCTTCGGCCACGGGTCCACCGGGGCCTCCTCCGACCTGACCGGCGCGACCCAGCTGGCCACCCGCATGGTGCGCGAGTTCGGCCTGTCGGCCGCGGTCGGCCCGGTCGGCTACGGTACCCAGAACCCGCAGTACCTCGGCGGGGAGGAGCTGGTCAGCCGACCGTACTCGGAACAGACCCAGCGCCTGATCGACGCCGAGGTCGCCCGGCTGCTGCGCGAGGCCGAGGCGCGGGCGGTCGATCTGCTCACGACCCATCGCGACGCCCTCGACACCCTCGCCGGGATGCTGCTGGAGCAGGAGACCGTGGACGGCTCTGTGGTCGAGGCCGTCGCGCGCGGGTCCACGACCGCGGAACGTGCGCCGACGCGGGTGCCGCTGCCCGGCTGACCGCCGATGCCCGCGGTCCAGATCTCACCGCGCCGCGCCGGCGCATGTCCTTGGTGTCGAGCACGCCCTCGGCCCAAGCGTTCATCGAGGTGTGCTCGCTCCGACCTCCCGATTACAAGATTGGTGCGCTCCGTCCGTGGACATCGTCGACTCGTCCAGCACCGATCTTCGATAGCATGCCGCACTGCTGTCGGGGTGCGGCGAGCGGTCGCTAGG
>NZ_CDWRCM010000076.1:17412-20152 GCF_977927585.1 Frankia sp. CcWB2
ATCATGCATCGTGCAGGGCAAAATGGGTTTATTCGCGGCGATCGTCGGTGAACCTCGGCGTAGGGTCAGGCCCGCATCATGATTGTTGATCGGGCACGGGTGGCAGCGGCGCTTCCTGGCTACGAAATGGGTGACCAGATCGGTGCTGGCGCGTTCGGGTTGGTGCTGGCCGGCTGGCATCGCGGCCTGCAGCGTGATGTTGCGATCAAGGTGCTGGCCGCAGGGGGACATGCCAGGCTGGCGGCCGGGTTCGCCGCCGAGGCGCGGATCCTCGCGGGCCTGGATCATCCGCACATCGTTCGGGTGTACGACTACGTCGAGGCCGACGAGCTGCGTCTGATCGTCATGGAGATGCTGGCCGGCGGGACCCTGACCCGCCGCCAGGCGGGCATGAGCCAGCAGGGGGCCTGTGCGGTCGGTCTGGCGGTGGCTGGGGCCCTGTCGTGTGCGCATTCCCGGAGTGTGCTGCATCGTGACATCAAACCTGACAATGTACTGTTCGACACCACTGGTTTGTTGAAGGTAGCCGATTTCGGAATCGCGAAACTGGCGGGTGGGGTGACGGCCACCGCGAACACGGTGATCGGGACACCGCTGTTCATGGCTCCCGAGCAGATCGCGGGGAGCCGGCTGGGGCCGGCCACAGATCTGTACGCGCTCGGGGTGATGCTGTATCTGCTGCTGGCCGGTACCGCGCCGTTCGATCCGCCCGCACAGGCGCCGTGGCGACACCACCTCGACCGCGGTATCCGGCCGCCCGCCGGGGTGCCTGCGCCGGTGGCAGAGGTGGTCCTGGGCGCGCTGGCCGAGGTCCCGGCGGACCGGCCGCGCCGTCCGCGCACGCGTTCGCGGTTGATCTCGCCCAGGCAGCCGCCAGCGCGTACGGCCCGGGGTGGATCGCCTCGTCGGGGATGTCGCTACAGCTCGACGGCGAGGTCCGCGCCGCCGCCGAACACCCAGCCGCGTCTACCTGGCAGCTGCCACCGCCCGCCGCCGACGGCGTATCATCTCCGCGTCCGGCGGGCAGCACTCCGCCGGACCGGGCAGCCGGCGGGAGCATCACCAGCCGTGGGCGTCACCCCCGGTCCCGTCCCCGGCCGGCCGCGCCGCCGCGTCACCGCCGCGCCGCCGCCCTCGCAGTGCTGCTTCTTCTCACCGTCGCCGGTACCGTCCTCATCACCAGCGTGGCTCGCAGCGGGAATCCGCGCGAGCCCAGTGCCCGCCCACTAGGCCAACCCCTGGCTGCCCACACCGGTTGGGTGCGCTCGGTGGCGTTCTCCCCCGACGGCCGCACCCTGGCCAGCGGCAGCGAGGAGCGAACGATACGGCTGTGGGATGTCACCGACCCGACCGCCCCCCGCCCGCTCGGCCCGCCCCTAACCGGCCACACCGACACGGTGATGCCGGTGGCGTTCTCTCCGGATGGACGGACCCTGGCCAGTGGCAGCAAGGACCGAACGATACGGCTGTGGGATGTCACCGACCGGTCCAATCCCCGCCCGCTCGGCCAACCCCTGACCGGCCACACAGGTGTCGTGGCATCGGTGGCGCTCTCTCCGGATGGGCGTACCCTGGCCAGCGGCAGCTGGGACAAGACGGTACGGCTGTGGACGGTGGACTGACCGACTACCTGGGCCACAACCCCACCCGCCGGGTTACCGTCGGGCGGGAGCGGCTGCGGCAGCTGCTTCACCACCACTCCATCTCCTTCCAGCGCACCCGAACCTGGAAGGAAACCACCGACCCGGACGCCGGCGCCAGGCTGGACCGCATCGAGGAAGTGACCCGCCGCTTGCCCGACCGCTGCTTTCGCCTTCGACCAGTTCGGGCCACTGTCCATCCGCCCTTGCCACGGGACCTGCCCGGCGCCACGCAAGCA
Organism: Frankia sp. CcWB2; assembly: GCF_977927585.1. Taxonomy (NCBI): domain Bacteria; kingdom Bacillati; phylum Actinomycetota; class Actinomycetes; order Frankiales; family Frankiaceae; genus Frankia; species Frankia sp. CcWB2. Next base: position 19,292 of record NZ_CDWRCM010000076.1, read on the forward strand.
CCCCGACCGCGTGCACGCCACCTACCACCGCACCCACGGCATCCGCTACTTCCACGGCTGCTACTCCCTCGGTGACGACACCCTGGCCGCGCTCACAAGCATCCGCGCCTCCGGCGGACCTCGTAACCGTGATGATGCCGGGGTTGCCGTGAGGTCAACGTTCGGGCGTAGCCAAGATCTTGAACAGCATGGTGTTGGCGGTGGTGAGCGTCTGGACGTCAACCCGGCGCAGGCATTCACCCAGGGCGGCCTTGGCCACGAACGTGACCAGGCCCATCACGGCCCACTGCCCCTCCCCCAGGTCGACGCAGAACCCCTCGTCGGTGGCGTGCTCCACGACCAGGGCGACCAGCACGGTCGGCTCGTCGGCGATCTCGTTGTAGACCGTGGAGCTGAGGACCAGCACCGCCTGCGGCGCCGGCCCGATGCCCGCGGTCCAGATCTCACCGCGCCGCGGTGGCCTCACCCGGCGGCGTCGGCGAGATTGGGCAGCCCCGACACCGCGAGAGCCCGCTGGTTGGCCTCCCCGAAGGCGAGGGCCGCACCGGCCACCGCCGGGTCGGCCCGCACCCAGGCCCCATGCGCGGCGCAGCGCCGGCGCATGTCCTCGGCGTCAAGCACGCCCTCGACCCAGGCGTTCATCGAGGTGTGCTCGGCCTCGGCGTACCGCTTGACCGCCTCGTAGGCCTCATCCGAGAGCCGGAGCGTGATCGTGCGCGACATGCGCAACATGCTAGCAAGATCTGAGTGCTAGCAAGATCTGACAGCAGTATCCGCCACAGCGCGGAACGCATGGTCGCACTATCCGGTCACCAAAATCGACATATTATATGTCCATTCATGTGATTCCGTTGCTCTAGT
>NZ_CDWRCM010000077.1:0-8912 GCF_977927585.1 Frankia sp. CcWB2
GAAGGTCCGGTCCCCGAGGGACACCGATCCGTTTCTCCCAGCCTCCACCTTCGATGCCACCGCTGGCTTTGGGGGCAGCTCCAGAGTTCTTCGGGGGGTTGCCGCCAGGAGAGTAGGGGGAACCCTCGAAACCCCCGGTCGTCATGTGCGACGCTTGTTCGGTGAGATTCCGGCTACATATGGTGGATTGAGGTGCCTCATCCGCGTGTACCCCGCCGACTGGCCGCCTGCGCCGCCCGCCACCGCTCATGGTGCTTCAGCATCGGGGGTATAGCCACCACGGCCGGAACGGTCGCCTGCCAGTGGCCGGCATTCTCCGACAACCCGGTGGCGGCGGGCATCAACGTCTCGGTGGCGCTCGCCTTCGTCCTCACCGGAGTGCTGCTGAACGGCGAGGACGCGTTGGGCAGCGCCACCGGAGCCATGATCTTCAGTGGTCTGCTGTGGGCACTGACCTGGACCGTGGCATGGGACAAGGGTCCGTCGGCTTTCATCTCCACGTTCGCCTACACGCATTTCTGGGTCTGTCTCGGCTGGGGCGCGCTGCGATATCCGGTCGGGCGATTGCAGAGCAACCGCGAGCGCGCCCTGCTGGCAAGCGCCGTCCTCGTCATCCCGGTGGCGAACCTGGGACTGGTCGGCATCTCCGACCCGACCTGGCTCGGATATTCCCGAAATGTCTGGTGGTATGGCTCGCCGATCGACCGGGATGTCTTCGAGGAGATCATCTGGGTCCTCAACAGCCTGACCCTCGTGCTGGCCGCGGCCTTTTTTTGGGTTGTCCGCGCGCGGCTGCGCCGCTACTCCGCGCTCGACCGCCGGATCTTCGGACCGGTCGTCATCGCACTGCTGGTCGCGTTCACCCTCGCCGCCACGGTCAACATCTTCGTCTACAACCCCAGCGGAGCCTACGTCCCGCCGGCCTTCATCCTCATCGCGCTCGCGCTGCTGACCATCCCCCTGTCCTTCGCCGCGGCGGGCGTACGCCGCCAGCTCGCCCGCGCCCGCATCGCACAGCTCCTGGCGACGCTGCCGATGCCGCCGACGGTCCCGGCCGTACGAGACATCCTGCGTACGGCTCTGCACGACGACTCCGCCGAGCTCTTCCTGTGGATGCCGCAGGAGCGGCGGCACGTCGACGCCGAAGGCGCCACGGCCACCCCGCCCCGCCCCGGAGCCAGCCGGCTGCTCGTGCCGGTGACGACCTCGTCGGGCGCGCCACTGGCGCTGATCTCCGCCGCCGCCGCCCAGGAGCGCAACCGCGACCTGGTCACGGTCGCACTGCAGGCCAGCGCCATGGCGCTGGAGAACGCCCGGCTGCACGCCGCCGTGGCCGCGCAGCTGGACGCCGTGCGCGCCTCCCGGGCCCGCATCGTGGAGGTCGGCCTGATCGAACGGCGCCGCCTCGAGCGCGATCTGCACGACGGCGTCCAGCAACGGCTGCTGGCCCTCGCCACCAGGCTGGGACTCGCCCGGACAAAGACCTCCGACCCCGATACGATCTCTGCCATCGAAGCCGCTCGCGAGGATCTGCATCATGTTCTCCAGGACCTGCGCAGTCTGGCCCGGGGAATCCACCCGGCCATGCTGAGTCAGGGTGGGCTGCTCCCAGCCCTGGAGGTGGTGGTCGAGCCCCTCCCCGTCAAGGTCGAGTTCGACATCCCGACCGTCCGGTTCGAGCCGATCCTGGAGGCCGGCGCCTACTACACGATCTGCGAGGCGCTGACGAACACGGTCAAACACGCCGGGGCGGCCCAGGTCCGGGTGACGGTCCGGTGCGTGGACGACGGCATCCTGATCGAGGTCACCGATGACGGTAAGGGCGGTGCCGTCGTGGTCGAGGGTGGCGGGCTCGCGGGTCTCGCGGACCGGGTACGTGCGCTCGGCGGCGACCTGAGCATCCTCAGCCCGTCCGGCGGCGGCACCCGACTGACGGCGAGCATCCCGTGCGGGTAGCCGTCGCGGATGACTCAGTGCTGTTCCGCGAGGGGCTGGCCATGCTGCTGGCCGCCGCGGGAGTCGAGGTCGTCGCGCAGGCCGGGACCGCGGACGAGATCATCGACCAGCTCGCCTGCGGCCGGCCCGACGCCGTCATCCTGGACATCCGGATGCCTCCGACGTTCACCGACGAAGGGCTGATAGCGGCCGAGGCGATACGTGCGGCCCATCCCGCGATGGGCGTCTTGGTGCTGTCCACGTACGCCGAGACGCCATACGCGCTGCGGCTGCTGGGCGACGGGGGCGGCGGCATCGGATATCTGCTCAAGGACCGGGTGGACGACATCACCGCGCTGCACGACGCGTTACGCAGGGTGGTCGGCGGTCGGCTCGTCGTCGACGAGGAGATCATCGCCGGCCTGTTGACCCATCGCCGGCGGGCCGGCGAACTGGAACGCCTCACCGCCAGGGAGCGGGCCGTGCTCCGGCACATGGCCGAGGGGCGATCGAACCAGGGCATCGGCGCCAAGCTCCATCTGGCGCCGAAGACCGTCGAGAACCACGTAGCCAACGTCTTCACGAAGCTACGGATGCCGGCCTCCGCGGACGACAACCGTCGGGTACTGGCCGTGCTGGCCTGGCTCCGAGCCACCGGTGGCGAGGCCGGCGGCGAGGACCACTCCTCGCTCTCCGAGTAGCGGTCCACCCGGTTGGGCGAGCCGCAGTGACCATCGAAGCGTGATTCCACCCCCGAGCGCAGCCACGGAAGACTCTGTCCCACCGGGGTGGCGCAGCCCACGTGGGACGGAGCCCCCCGATCACGGGCATGTGCAGGCACGAACGGCCAAACTTGGGAACAACCATGTGAGCCAGCGAACCGGCGTGAGCGCTCCGTACCCGGACGCGCGCCCCGACTTGGGCCAGTGCCGTCATTGCGGCACCGCCACAGCGAGAGGAGCCCGGCGTGTCCGAGCAGGTCAGCACACTGACCGTCACCGACAACCGCACCGGAAAAACATATGAGATACCGGTTACGGACGGCGCGGTACGTGCGAGTGCGTTTCGCTCGATCAAAACGAGCGACGACGACTTCGGGCTGATGACGTACGACCCCGCCTCCACGAACACGGCGAGCTGTAGAAGTGCGATCACCTACATCGACGGTGACGCCGGCATCCTGCGCTACCGCGGCTATCCGATCCAGGAGCTGGCGGAGAAGAGCAGCTTCCTCGAGGTCGCCTACCTGCTCCTCGCCGGCGAGCTTCCCTCCGCCGAGGAGCTGGCGACCTGGGAAGACGAGATCACCCATCACACCCTGGTCCACGAGTCGATCAAGAAGTTCATCGACGGCTTCCACCACGACGCGCACCCGATGGGCATGCTAGTCTCCACGGTGGGTGCGCTGTCGACCTTCTACCCGGACGCCAAGACGATCGACGACCCGGGGCTGCGCCGGCTGCAGATCGTCCGCCTGATCGCCAAGATCACGACATTGGCAGCGTTCTCCTACCGGCACTCGGTCGGTTTCCCGTACGTCTACCCGGACAACGACCTGTCCTACGCCGGCAACTTCCTCAACATGATGTGGAAGGCCACCGAGCTCAAGTACGAGCCGGACCCCAACCTGGAGCACGCCCTCGACGTGCTGTTCATCCTGCACGCCGACCACGAGCAGAACTGCTCGGCCAACGCGATGCGCGCGGTCGGCAGCTCGCAGGCGGACCCGTTCTCGGCGGCCGCCGCCGCGATCTCCGCGCTCTACGGTCCGCTGCACGGTGGCGCCAACGAGCAGGTGCTGCGGATGCTCTCGGAGATCGGGTCGGTCGAGAACATCCCCGCCTTCATCGCCCAGGTGAAGGAGGGCAAGAAAAAGCTGATGGGCTTCGGCCACCGGGTCTACAAGAACTACGACCCGCGGGCCCGGGTGATCCGTCAGGTCGCCGACGAGGTCTTCAAGGTCACCGGCACGAACCCGTTCCTCGACCTGGCCATGGAGCTGGAGCGGATCGCGCTGGAGGACGAGTACTTCGTCGCGCGCAAGCTCTACCCGAACGTCGACTTCTACACCGGCATCATCTACCAGGCGATGGGCTTCCCGGTGGAGATGTTCCCGGTGCTGTTCGCCATCGGCCGGATGCCGGGATGGCTGGCGCAGTGGGAAGAGGGCCTGCTCGACCCCGAGCAGAAGATCGCCCGACCGCGCCAGCTGTACATCGGCTACGACCAGCGGCCATATGTCCCGATCGACGACCGTAGCGGGGTCGTGGACAGCGGGACCGACCCGATCGCGGCCCAGGCGGCCCAGGCGGCACCGGAGCGCCCGCTGCGCTGACCGGCCGTAGCCCCCCACCGGGGCCGCGGTGTCTCCCGCGGCCCCGGCCCTTGTGGTTGCCGGCGGCTCCCGCCGGTTCCCGGCGCCTACAGGTGCTCGACCACGTAGTCGATGCTCGCGGTGAGCGCCTCGACGTCGGCCGGCTCGACCGCCGGGAAGCAGGCCACCCGCAGCTGGTTGCGGCCGAGCTTGCGGTAGGGCTCGACGTCGACGACACCGTTTGCGCGCAGCACCTTGGCCACGGCGGCGGCGTCCACCCCCTCGAAGTCGACCGTCACGACGACCTGCGAACGCGCGGCCGGGTCGGCGACGAACGGTGTCGCGTAGGAAGTCTTCTCGGCCCAGGTGTAGAGGATGGACGACGATTCCGCGGTCCTCCGCACGCACCAGTCCAGCCCGCCCTGGGCGAGCATCCACTCGATCTGGTCGGCGAACAGGAACAGCGTCGCGACCGCCGGGGTGTTGTAGGTCTGGTCCTTGGAGCTGTTGTCCCGGGCCGTGGCGAGATCGAGGAACGGCGGGATCCACCGGTCCGTCGCGGCGATCTCGGCGAGCCGGTCGATCGCCGCCGGGGACACGAGCGCCGTCCACAGGCCGCCGTCGGAGGCAAAGCTCTTCTGCGGCGCGAAGTAGTAGACGTCCACCTCGCGCACATCGACCGGCAGCCCGCCGGCTCCCGAGGTGGCGTCGACCAGGTGCAGGGCGCCGTCGTCCGCACCCACCGGCCGGCGGACCGGACGGGCGACACCGGTCGAGGTCTCGTTGTGCGGGGTGGCGTAGACGTCGATGCCCGCCTCCGGCGCCCAGTCCGGATGCGTACCGGGCGGCGAGGAGATCACCGACGGCGCGGCCAGGAACGGCGCGCCCTTCGTCGTGTCGGCGAACTTGCCCCCGAACTCGCCGAAGACGAGGTGCTGGGAGCGGGTCCGGACGAGGTTGAAGGCGGCCGCGTCCCAGAAGGCGGTGGCACCGCCGATCCCGAGCACGACCTCGTAGCCCTCGGGCAGGGAGAACAGCTCGGACAGGCCTGCCCGCACCCGGCCGACCAGGCTCTTGACCGGCTTCTGCCGGTGCGAGGTGCCGAGGTAGGTCGCCCCGCTCGCGGCGAGGGCCTCGACCGCCTCAGGACGGATCTTCGACGGGCCACAGCCGAACCGGCCGTCCCGGGGACGCAGCCGGTCGGGCAGCACGATCGCGGGAGCGTCAGCCACGGCTGACCCCCGGCAGGACGTCACCGAGCGGGCGCGGAGCGGGGCCCACGTACCGCGCGGACGGGCGGATCAGCCGCCCGGTGCGTTGTTGTTCCAGGATGTGGGCACTCCAGCCGGCGGTGCGGGCACAGGTGAACATGGACGTGAACATATGGGCCGGCACCTCGGCGAAGTCCAGCACCACCGCCGACCAGAACTCGACGTTGGTCCGCAGCGGGCGATCCGGGAACCGGTTGGCCAGCTCCTCGATCGCGGCGGCCTCCAACGCCTCCGCCACCTCGTAGCGGGTCGAGCCCAGGTCACGAGCGGTCCGGCGCAGCACCCGGGCCCGCGGGTCCTCGGCGCGGTACACCCGGTGCCCGAAGCCCATCAGGCGCTCCTTACGGTCCAGGGCACGGCGGACGTAGCCGAGGGGGCCGCCGGTGCGCTCGACCTCGTCGAGCATCGCGAGCACCCGGGACGGAGCACCGCCGTGCAGCGGACCGGACAGCGCACCGACGGCGGCCGACAGCGCCGCCGAGGCGTCCGCGCCGGTCGAGGCGACCACCCGGGCGGTGAACGTCGAGGCGTTCATGCCGTGCTCGGCGGCCGAGACCCAGTAGGCGTCCACGGCCTGGACGTGCCTGGGATCCGGCTCACCACGCCAACGGATCATGAACCGCTCGGTTATCGTCCGGGCCCGGTCAACCTCCTTCTGCGGCACCGCCGGCTGACCGAGGCCCCGCGCGGACTGGGCGACGAACGACAACGCCACGACCGACGCCCGGGCAAGATCGTCCCGCGCCTGCTCCGGGGTGATGTCGATCAGCTGGCCCAGGCCCCAGTAGGGCGCGAGCATCGCGAGCGCGCTCTGCACGTCCACCCGGATGTCACCGGAGTGCACCGGGACCGGAAAGGGCTCGGCCGGCGGCAGTCCGGGCTCGAACGCCCCGTCGACCAGCAGCCCCCAGACGTGGCCGTAGTCGACCTTGCCAACAAGGTCTTCGATGTCGACGCCGCGGTAACGCAGCGCGCTACCTTCCCTGTCCGGCTCGGCGATCTCCGTCTCGAAGGCGATCACACCTTCCAGACCGGGCTTGAAATCGCTTGTTTTCTCGGCCATCGAGTCCGGATCTCCGCTTCTGTCTCTTGGTCCCACCGGTTCTGTCTCTATGGTCCCGCCGGCGGCCCGTCCGCGTCCTGCCCCGTCGGTGCTGCTTCGTGGGTGCTGCTCCATCCGATCCTGCCGCGAGGCATCCCACCGCGCCAGGGCGCAGGTGCCCCGCGATGCTCCATCCAACCCTGATCTGGAACCGACCGCGCACAGGCCGATGCACTGGGCAACGCGAAACCCATAAAATATGACGTAAGTCACAGCAGCTTTTCCATCATATTACTATTTATACGAATATGCCGAGAGCGGTGAACGGAAAGTTTGGTCAACTGAGATCATTCCGCGCTACGGTCGGGCCTCGTGTCTGGAACGCCTGACCGGCGGCAGTCACGCAGCGCGAACACGACGGGAGGATCATGGCGTTCGTCTTCATCAGTCATCGCGCGGCGGACATCGCATCCGCCGAACGGTTGGGCCGGGCGATCAGCGCGGCGGGGCACGCGGTGCACCTGGACCGTTGGGAGATACGCATCGGCGACACCGTGTCCATGTTCATGAATGAGACGCTCGCCGCCGCCGACTTTCTCGTGCTCGGATACTCCACGTTGGGAATCCACGCGCCGTGGATCGTCCAGGAATGGCTACCCGCACTGGCCGATGATCTCGCCGCCCGCGGTATCACCCTGGTACCAGCATTGCTGTCGGGGTCGTCGGGCGGCGACGCGCCATATCGGCTGGCTGGCCGGCGGTGCACCGACCTTACGGTTCGCTGGGACCTCGGCGTCCGCGAGCTCCTGACCGAGCTCTCCTGACCGAGCTCTCCTGACCAGGACGACGGACCCTGGCCCGGCGGGATCACCCTCGGGGCCGTCCCGCTGGCGCGCGCGGCCTGCCTGGCAGAATCGGGGCGTGGCCCCAGCCTCCGCTGCCGACGAGCCGCCGGTGGGCGGTCCGGATCCGGACGTCCCCGATCCGGACGTCCCCGATTCCGCCCTGCTCCGCCAGGGCTACCGCACCGGTCATCTGGAGCCGGAGCATCTCGCGCCGACCTGGGTCGAACAGTTCGCCGCCTGGTTCACCGACGCAGCCACCCCCGGGGCAGGCGTTCCGGAGGCCAACGCGGCCGTGTTCGCGACGGCATCCGCCGCCGGGCGGCCCAGTGCCAGGACCGTGCTGCTCAAGGGGTTCGACCAGCGGGGCTTTGTGATCTACACGAACTACACCTCGCGCAAGGGCCGTGAGGCTGCCGAGAACCCCTTCGGCTCGCTGGTCTTCCCCTGGTACGCCCTCGAGCGCCAGGTCGTCGTCATCGGATCGATCGAGCGCGTGAGCCGGGCCGAGACGGAACGCTACTTCCAGTCGCGTCCGCGTGGTTCGCAGCTCGGCGCCTGGGCCAGCCACCAGTCGACGATCATCGAGTCCCGTACGGTGCTCGACGACCGCGCCGCCAAGCTCGCGGCCCGTTGGCCCGAGGGCACCCGGGTGCCGACACCGGAGTTCTGGGGTGGGTTACGCATCGTGCCGGACATCGTGGAGTTCTGGCAGGGCCGCGCGGACCGGCTGCACGACCGGCTGCGGTACCGGCGGGTGTCGGTACCGGCCGACGGCGACGGCACGGACTCCGTCGTCCCGACCGCGGCCGGAGATCTCTGGGTCATCGAACGCCTCGCCCCTTGACCGTCACGCCCCCTGACCGTCACGGCAATCGCGCATCCGCCGGCCGGCGACACACCCGGAGACACCTTATTGACTCGGCCCGGCTTAGCGGTCTTCACTGACGTCCGTTCGCCGCTCGCTGTTCATCGTTGAACCCATCGGATCCGCACTGAACGTGCCGGAACGATACTGAACGTACTGGGCCGGTGCTGAACGTGCCGGACTCGACGGACCCCATCGGACAACCACGAAACCGCGGCCGCGCCACCCAACAGTTCCGCTACGCCGGACCCGGCCTCCCGGGGACGAACGGCGCGTTGCTACCTTCTTGGCTGCAATCGCTCCTGCCCGCAATCAACGTGCTCGGCACACGTCGAGGAGACGGATTTATGCGTATCACCAGAATGCGTGCCGCGGTGGCCGGCGTTCTCGGCACGGCGACCATCGCACTGGCCTCCCCGGCGCTCGCCGAAACTCCGGAACCGTCGCCCACGGCCACGGCCACGGCCACAGCCACGGCCGTCACCCAGCCGAGCCCGTCCCCCCTCGTCGCCGACGCCCCGACGGCGACACCGAAGACAGAGCCGTTGGCCGGCGTGGACCCGACGGTCGGGCCGACCGGGCCGGCCGGCCCGACCGCCACTCCGAGCCTCGATCCGAGCGCCACGCCGAGTGCCACGCC
>NZ_CDWRCM010000077.1:9282-10515 GCF_977927585.1 Frankia sp. CcWB2
ACCGACGCCGCGGCCCTGATTCCGGGCGCGACGGCGGACGCGACGTCCTCCGCGAGCCCGACCAACGGCACCGGCAACCCGACACTCGACGGTTTCCTCGACCTGCTGCCCTTCGAGGTCCCGCTGGACAAGCAGATCAACAGCATCGACGACATGGACGTCAACCCGTTGTTCCTCACCTTCACCTGCGACGGCTCCGTCCCCTCCTGGAAACTGAAGAACACCGCGGACAAGGCCTTTGGATTCGGCTGGTTCGACACCAGCCTGCACGGCGGGATTCTGGACATCGGGCCGAAGCAGACCGTTGACGTTCCCTCGAAGGCGCTCGCGGTAATCGGCTCCCCCTGGGACGCCAAGACCAAGGTTCTGCTCGTGACCGTGCCGACGGTCGGTGTCTCCAACTGCACGGGCGGGTCGGCCCCGCTGCCGCTCGCACCGCCCGCTCCGCTACCCGTCGCGGTGCCCGCCGCCACGAGCGCCGTCCCGGCCGATCCGCACTACACGCGATGAGCTCCGGACCTGGTCCCAGGATGGCCGCGGGCGCCCTCGCGGCCATCCTGGGTGGCGTCGTGCTGACCAGCTGCGGCGACGGCGCCAGGAACGCCTCCACCGATTTCTCCCCGCAGGTGCGCAACCAGCTCGCCGCCGTCGCCGGGCTCGGCCAGGGAAAGAGCACCGTGGTCACGGCCGTGGGTGCCAGCATCGACGTCTACAGCGCCCCGACCGACACCCAACCCTCCTCCACGCTGGCCAGTCCGAATGAGAACGGCGTCAAGCGGGTCTTCCTCGTCCAGGCCAAGCTGTCGGGATGGTGGCAGGTACTGCTGCCGGTGCAGCCGAACGGCAGCACCGGCTGGTTGAAGGCGGACCAGGTCACCGCGTCCGAGACGTCGTACCGGCTGGTTGTCTCCCGCGGCAGGCACCGACTCCATGTGTTCAGCAACGGGACGCAGATCGCCGAGGAGCCGGTGGGGATCGGCACCGCCGACACCCCGACGCCGGGCGGGCGCTTCTATCTCATGGAGCTGCTCAAGCCGCGTGACCCGAACGGTCCGTACGGGCCGTATGCCTTCGGGCTTAACGGCTTCTCGACATCACTCAGCTCGTTCGGCGGCCACAAGCCGGTCATCGGCATGTACGGGACGAACGAGCCAAAGCTCATCGGCAAGGACGTCAGCCACGGATGCATCCGCCTGAGCAACGACGCGATCACCAGACTCGCCCAGACCGTTC
>NZ_CDWRCM010000077.1:10770-18595 GCF_977927585.1 Frankia sp. CcWB2
GGTACACCGATCGACATCATCGCCTAGAAGAAGATCGGTAACGAGGCCCTTCCCGGCGGAGGATCGCGGGGGCCCGGGTGGGCTATGCATCCACCGAGGCGGACGGGCCCATGGCGGGACGGGCCGCCACGGCGATCCGCAGATCGTCGACGAATCCGGCGTAGACCTCGTCACGGCGGGCGGGATCTGCCCGTAGCACCGCACTGGGATGCAGCGTGGCGAGCAGCTGAGCCCCGGAGCCGGCCGGCCCGGGGAGCAGCCGGCCACGCATCTTCGTCACCCGGAACGACGGTCCGAGCAGCGACATACCGGCCGTAGCCCCCAGGATCACGACGATCGCCGGCCGAACGAGGTTGAGCTCCGCGGATAGCCAGGGACGGCACGCGGTGACATGCCGCGGGTCCGGCGTCTGGTGGATCCGCCGCGGGCCGTTGCCGGTGCGATACCGGAAGTGCTTGACGGCGTTCGTCATGTACACCTCGGCACGGTCGAGTCCCACCTCGCCGAGGGCCCGGTCGAGCAGCTTGCCGGCGGGGCCCACGAACGGCACACCCCGCCGGTCCTCGATGTCGCCCGGCTGCTCGCCGACGAGGGCGAGCCAGCCGTGCGCGGGGCCGACCCCGAAGACCGTGCGGGTGCCGGGCAGCTGCGCGAGGTCGCATCCCTGGCAGTCGGCGGCCGCCGCCGCCAGGGTCGGCAGGTCCGCCCGTGGTGGTATGTGTACGGGCTGCATGCTCATCCACCGATTCAACCGGACGGGCCCTCGCCCGTCCGCACGAGCCGCACGAGCCCTGGGAGACCCGGCGTGCCAGGACCCCGGTGCCGGGGGTGCGGGGCAATGCGTGGTACGCGGAGATGCGTGGCGCGCCGTGCGTGAGCTGCCCTCCACATCCCACGCCGACGCAACCACCTCCGGCGGAGCCCGCCACTTCTCCGCCGGTCTTCGAGCGGGGGATCCTGCCCACGCATCCCCCTGCCCAGGATCAAGGGTGGCCAATCCACGGGACCACCCCGCAAAATAGCGGCGTGTCATCATTCAACTACACAGCGTTTGCTGTTGTGCTGTACGGGTGACGCTTGCCGTGGAGCGGGATCGGGGCTTCTCCGACGAATGGTCGCAAATCGCCGCGACAGCTCCGAAAGTAGGCCTCTTCCTCGCGATCTGTCTGCTCGGTTGGCTGTTGGTCCGGGCGGGTACGCGCCTCGTCACCCGGTTCACCGAACGCGCCGGCCTGGATCGGATCATCGATCGCGCCGGCCTGCCGCGGCTATTGCACCAGCCGGCCCAGAGCGTGCGGGCGAGCGGGCTCCGGGTGCTCATGGGCATCGGCCTGCTCGGCGTGCTGCGGATCGCGCTGGGGGTCTTCGGACCGAACACGGCCGAGGACACCGTGACCGATCTACTCGCTCTGCTGCTCCGCACCCTGCTCGCGACGCTGGTCATCATGATCGGGGTCGGCCTCGCCCGGGTCGTCCGGACCTTCGTCACGGAGGCACTACGCGACCTCGCGTACGGACGGGCGGCCGGCAACATCGTGGCCACCGTGCTCGTAGTCGCCTTCGGCAAAACGGGGTTGGACGAGGTGGGACTCGCGACGTCGGTCACCACACCGGTCCTCTGGGCGATCCTGGCCTCCCTCACCGGTGTGATCGTCGTCGGCGTGGGAGGCGGCCTCATTCGACCCATGCAGATCCGATGGGAGGAGATCCTCGAACACGTCGAGGACACCGCCGCCGAGGCTCGGGCGAAGTGGCACGATCGCCGCCCCACCACCTCCCCGGCACACGCGCCGGAACGGCCGCTGCCACCGCCGGCCGTCGCCTCGCCCCGACCCCCGATCCCGCCACCGGGCGAGGGGCCACTGTCCAAAACCGGCTCCTCCGAACGGCCTCCACCGTCTGCGGTGGACGAGCCCCCGCCGCCCGCCGGCCGACCGCTTCCGGGGGGACCCACGTAACGCGTGGTCCGTCCCCCACATCCCGGTCGCCGTCGGCCGGTGGGTGTGCGTTCGGCGAACTGCGGCGCGTTCGGGCCTCAGGTGGGGCACTCTGGGAGAGGACGGATGGTAAAAGTCGGTCGCTGACCTCGACCACGCATATCGCCCTGACCCGGACACCTGACCCAGCCAGGGGACCCTGCCAGATCGGTCCGCAGGTGGCCGATCCTCACGGCGGAAACCTCATCAACGTCACGAGTGGCGAGCGGAGGGACATCTCGGTGGACGAGCTCTCGGATATGGAGCGATCCCGACTGCTCCTCGGCTGGCTGGCGGCGCGGCGTGCCGTGGACAACTGTCTGTCGGACCTGCTCGCCGCCGGTCCCGCCGGGGAGCGGCGGGTACGCGAGTCACTCGCTCTCGTGGGCGATCTGGAAAGCCGTGCCCAGGAGGCGTTCGACCGTTACCGCACGGCCGCGGAGAACACGGAGACACGATCATCGGGCCGCTGGGTGCCTTCCGACGCGGATCGTCCCAGACTCAATGTGGTCCGCACCCCCGAGGGCGATCTCGCTCGTAGTAGTTCGAACACGAAGAGCAATCATCGACACCGGTGACGCCCGGGGCGCTGGACGCGCGTCAGAATGGCCCTCGTGCCGGCCGTCCGTCGCCGCCGCGTCGCCGCGGTCTGGCTCCTCACCCTCCTGGTTCCCCTTCTGCTGACGACGTCCGGCTGCGGCGTGCTGGAGGGTCCCCGACGTGGTCATGTAGTCCTGGCCGCCACCCCGGCGCCCACCACGGGTCCCGATGCATTCGAACGCTCCGGACGGGGCGCCCGCATCCGGATGACCCTGCCCCCGTCCGACGCTCCGAAGCCCTATCCCCTGCTCGTGGCGCTGCACAGCCTGCACTACGACGGCGCGGACCCCAAGCAGCACTGGGACCTGGACAACCTCGCCCGTGCCGCCGGCCTCGCCGTCGTGTACCCGGACGGCCTCAACAGGGCATGGAACGCTGGAACCTGCTGCGACACCGCCGTGATCAACCATACCGATGACGTCGGCTGGCTACGCGCGTTGATCGCGCATCTCAGCGAGCACTACCCGATCGACCGGAACAGGGTCAGCCTGATCGGTCTGTCCAACGGCGGCATGCTGGCCTACCGGTACGCCTGCGAACACGGGGACGAACTCGCGGGCATCGCCGTCGTGGCGGCCAGCCGTCAGGTGTCGGACTGCCGTCCGGGCGCCCCGCTGACCGTCGTGGTCGTCCACGGCGGGGCGGACGGCCATGTGCCCTACCAGGGGACCCTCTGGTCGCCGGTGCTGCGGACCGCGATCACGCCGGTCGAGGAGAGCATGATCCCGTTCCGGTCGGTGGATCGCTGCCCCGTCCCGAGCCGGCCTACGGACACTGTCCTCACGGATTCGACCGGCATGCCATGGCACGCCCCGGTGGCATCACAGTCCGCGCTGAGCGTTGGAACGGACGCGGACGTGGCCGCGCCCGTCGCCGTGCCCCCGGTGCCCCCGGCAAGCGGGCCGGCGCACCCTGCAAGCGCGCTGGTGAACGCCGCCCCGTGGGTCCTGATGCCGAGCGCCGTCCCGGGTGTGCCCGCGAATTCGACCACGGTGACGTCACCGGCCGTCGCCCTGCGCAAGGAGACCCCCTGTGCCTCCTCGGCCCGGGTCGTGCAGTTCCTGCTGCCCGCCCTGGCCCACGGCTGGCCGGCCGTCTCCGGACCGGCCGCCTTCGCCACGGGCAGGGTGATCTGGAATCTGCTGGCTCCGGCCCGTTCCGCGCGGCCCGGCCCGCGGATGTGACCCGCGACGGCCAGCCGGCAGGGACGGATCAGGCCGGCGCGAACACGGATCAGGCCGGCGCGAACGAGGACCGCAGCGCGCCCATCAGCGTATTGAGCGACGCCAGGACGTCGGTCGACACTCGCGCGATGAGCACGTACACCGCACCGGACACCGACACCGTGCGCATGAGGTAGGAGACCCGCTGCCCCTCCCGGTCGTACGAGCCGACGAGTTCCTGGGTGGGCTGACCGCTGGTATCCGTCGCCGGGCCGGAACGGTCCCTGGTCAGACCGGGGACCGTGTTGAACTCGGCGGACTGGACCTGCGTGAGCGCTGCCACCGGATCCTGCACCGCGACCCGGGCCACCCCGATCATCTGCGGTCCGTACTCCGAGACGGTGCCGGGCTCGCCATAGAAGAGGCCGGTGTTGTCGCGCCGCTGCTTCCACACCGGCGGGTGGGAGAAGGTGGCCTTCTGCACAGTGTCGGTGAACGAGGTCCAGTCCGCCGGCACCGCGATCTGGCCCGCGGCCGCCTGACCGCCAGCTGCCTGACCGCCGGCTGCCCCCGTGCTCGGGCTAGGCGCGGCCGCTGCGGGACCGCCGGACGATACTGCCGTCGGCGCCGGGGCGGCATTGGTGGCGGTCCGGCCGCTGGGCCGGACCTTCTCCCAGACGGCACCGGCCCCGACGCCCACCCCAAGTGCCACGGCCAGCACCACCAGGGCCACCCCGACCCGATGCAGGAAGGGCATGGTGTCGGAATCACGATTTCCCTGCCGGGAATCGCGAGCGTCGTCCTCGTCGGGGAAATCGACTGTGCCCGCGGCGGAGGTCAGGCTCCCTGAGCGACGCGCCGCGACCCGCTGGTCGGCGCCGAACCGCACCGGACTCGGCCGGCTCCGCCCCCCGCCCGGCGGGTAAGCCTCGGGTCGGTCGGGTCGACCGGACCGATCAGGCCGACCGGGATCGGTGCGATCGGCACGGCGCCGGTCGAGTCCGAGGTCGTCGCCGGCATCCCTGCCGTAGGGCGTCCGCAGGCCTGTTCCACCGTCCCTCATTCCGGCGCCGCCGGTCGACGGACCGCCTGTAGGGGCACCGTCGGCCCGACGTGTCGGCATCGCCGTCTTGGCCCGCGGCAGACCGCCCTCATTCTGCCGATCCGGTCCACCTCGTGGATCCGACCTTCCATCGGAAGCCCATTCGGGTGGTTGACGCCCGGGTGCGGGAGCGGGAGCGGAACCAGGTGCGGGAGCGGAACCAGGAACGACTCGGGACCGCCGGCCCTCGGTCCGAGCGGTCCGAGCGGGCGGGACGAGCGCCCGGCGCATCGAGGTGCCGGTGGACGGCGAATCGGTATCCTCGGGCTGTATCGAACTGCCCTGATATGGATTGCCGTGGCCGGGATTGCCGTGGCTCGCCGGTACCGGGTGGTAGGGCCCGGTCACCGGTCCAGCGGCGTCATATGACCCGGTCGGAGGGCCGTAGCCGCTATGCTGCGGGCGCGGATCCGGCCCCGCTGGCTGATACGGCTCCATCGAGGGACCGCTACCGCCCCCCTGATAGTAGGGAGACTGCCGGTCGTCGTCCCACTCGGTCCGTCGCACACCGTCCGTCACCAGACGACCTCCGATCCCGAGCTCCGCTTGCGTCCGCCCGTCCCACCGCTGTACCACGGCGTTGCGTCGACGTTGCGCGAGCTTAGTTGACAGTAGCCCCCCGAAGGCGTAGAGGGATCGGCCAGGTACCTCGCCGGTCACCCACTGATCTGCACCGATATCCTCCCATGTCATCAGGCACATATTTCAGGGGGGACGCCGCATGAAGGGCTTCAGGCAGTTCCTGATGCGAGGGAACGTCGTCGACCTGGCGGTCGCGGTCGTGGTCGGTACCGCCTTCACCGCAGTGGTGACGTCGCTGGTGAAGACCATCTTCACCCCGCTGATCGCCGCGATCTTCGGCAAACCCGACTTCTCGGCCCTCACCTTCACCATCAACGGCAGCATGTTTCGGTACGGCGAGTTCATCAACAGTGTCATCGCATTCCTCTCAGTCGTTACAGTGATCTACTTCGTAGTAGTACTCCACCCTGAACACCATCAACGAGCGGCGGACGCGGGGGCAGGTCCCGCCGGAGGAGGACCCAGTACTCACCGACGAGGCACGCCTGCTCACGGAAATCCGTGATCTACTGGCGGAACACCGTCCCACCGGCTGACCCAGCCGACCCGGGCCGACCCAGCGCGGCTCCACACCGCGCGGCTCCACACCGGATCGCTTACCCGAACGTTGGTCGGCATTCAGGAATCGCTCAGGCTTTCAAGGGAAAGTGCCTACCATGACACCGCGTCTCCCCTTCAGCAGTAGCGCCGAGGACGCCCCCAGGGGCGGCGGCAGGGAGGGGTCCGGCGCCGGGCATGACTCCCCCCCCTCCCCTTGGGCTCCGCCCATCGGCGGCGCGGCCGGGACACGAGCCGGCCAAGCTCACCCGGCTGGTCCCGCCAGCTCCGAACCCGGCCTCCCGGCGGGCCCGCCTTCCCGTCCGCCCGGCTCGCCGTACAGCCAACCGCCGACGCTGGGGCCATCCTCCGGCCAGCATCCTCAGTATCCGAATCCCCATCCCCCGCATGGGGATCCTCGTCCGTATCCGGATTCTCCGTACCCGGCCGGGCCGTCCCAGGCCAGCCAGCCGCAGGCCGCGCTCTCCGCGGGAAGCCCGCCTCCGACGGCGTCGCCCGGCGGCCCGTGGGGACCGCCTTCAGGTCCGCCACCCGGTGGTCCCGCTGCCCCGAGAGCCGTGAACGGCGCGGCCGGCCCCGCGGGACCTCCCGCGGGCCCCCCGACCGGAGGGTATTCCTGGGGACCGCCATGGAGTTCTCCGAGCGGCGCCGGCTCGCCACCCACCCAGGACCTCTACGGCAACGAGACAACCATGGCCGCCTCGCCCCCTTGGCGCCGACGGCGGCTCGTCGCCGCTGGACTCGCCATCGCCCTGGTCTCGGCTGGTGTGGGTGGCGGTGTCGGAGCGATGGTCGCCGACAACAACGGGGGGCAGACCATCGTCACATCCGCCGGTCTGCACAACACCGTGGACAGTTCCGGTGGAACGTCGCCCGCAGCCGCGAACACTGTGTCGGCCGCGGCGCAGAAGATCCTGCCGAGTGTCGTGACAATCTCCGAGGAATCGAGCAGCGAGTCGGGCACCGGCTCCGGCACCATCATCCGTTCGGACGGGCATATCCTGACGAACAACCATGTGGTCTCGGGTGCCGCGAATGGCGGCTCGCTGACGGTCACCCTGCAGGACGGTCGTACTTTCGATGCGCAGGTCGTAGGCACGGATCCGAGCTCGGACCTCGCGGTGATCAAAATCAATGCCACCGGTCTCACGGCGGCCACGTTCGGCAATTCCGACCCGCTGAGCATCGGGGAACTGGTGGTAGCGGTCGGCAGCCCGCTCGGGCTGAACGGCACGGTCACGTCCGGCATTGTCAGTGCCGTGCATCGCCCGGTGCGCACCGGGGATTCAACCGTGCGGGATCAGCAGAACACCGTGCTCGACGCAATCCAGACCGACGCATCAATCAACCCCGGTAACTCCGGTGGTCCGCTGGTCAACAGTCGCGGCGAGATCATCGGCGTGAACAGCGCGATCGCGACCGTGGGTGGTGGAAGTCCCTTCGGTGGCGGCCAGCAGTCCGGCAACATCGGCGTCGGTTTCGCTATTCCGGGCAACTATGCCGGGTCGGTGGCCACCGAGTTGATCTCTACGGGCAGCGCCCGACACCCGTACCTGGGCGTCAGCGCCTCCACCTCGGAGGAGAACACCCGCTCCACCGCCTCCAGCGGCAACGGTGCAAAGATCCGCTCCATGGTTCCGGGTGGACCCGCCGAAAAGGCCGGCCTTCGCGCCGACGACGTCATCACGAAGGTCGGCAACCGTGCTGTCAACGACGTCGACTCCCTCATCGCGGCGGTCCGGTCCCACGCCATCGGCGACGAGGTGGAAGTGACCTATACCCGTGATGGACAGAGCGGCACCGTCAAGGCCCGGCTCGCCCAACAACCACCGGCATCCTGAGCT
>NZ_CDWRCM010000077.1:18799-19335 GCF_977927585.1 Frankia sp. CcWB2
TATGTCCCGACCCGCAAGAAGCGTGGCGCCTTCCAGCGGAAGGCCGCGAATGGCCGGTCCGGTTCCGAACGCCAGTTCTGCCGAATTGGTGACAGATTTCGGCTTATACCCATTGAAGGCAGGTTCGTCCAGGGTGGATTGGTCCCGTCTCCGACGGGACATGGCCACCCTGCCGTGAGACCTACCAGGCAAAGTAACCAGCCGTAGTCGATGGGGATCAAAGTGCGACGACGTCAGTAGTCAAGCGTTATCGACTGTCGAATCGGCGACAACAAAATCTTCACGACGTTTACCCGCTGCGGGGGACGAACTTCTAGCATTGGGACTGCCTCACCGGGCTACCGATGGGGCGATGCCGGCCCGTTCCGGGGCCGCCGCTAGTCCCCGGGGAGAAGCTGAGTATGGACGACGACGCGGACCTGGTGGCCCGTGTCCGACGTGGTGACCGGCAGGCGTTCGACGATCTCTACGATCTGTACGCCGATGATGTCTTCTCGATGTGCCTGCTGATTCTGGGCGATCCCGGGTCTTCGAAG
>NZ_CDWRCM010000078.1:0-6582 GCF_977927585.1 Frankia sp. CcWB2
GTTCGAGGGGCCCGGCCACGTCTCGCTGGAATGGGCGATCAGATGGCAGCTGTTCGACTGGGCCCCGAGCGGCAGCGTGCTTGACACCGGTAGTGACACCTACCATGTCGTGCGGTCCTGGCTCGATCTCGATCCCTACCTGGTCCTCGCCGGTATTGCGGCCGCGGTTCCCCTGCTCGCCCTGCGGCGGCTGCGGGTCGTCGCCGGACTGCTGCTGCTGCAGTTCGCCTTCGTTTTCCGCAACGGCTACCTGCCCAACCCCTACATCACCGCGATGCTCCCATTCGCCGCGTTGTGCGTGGCAGGGCTGCTCGACGCCGTCCTGCCGAGTGGAGCACAGCCGCGACGCGGTCCGCCGCATCATGCCCGACCGGAGTCGGAGTCGGAGTCGGAGTCGAAGTCAGAGTCGAGGTCGGGGCCGACCGCGGCCACGATCGTCAACGGCCTGCGCTGCCTCGTGGTCCTTGTGGCCCTGTCCGTGGCCGCCGCGACGGTGATCCCGGACTGGACACCGAAGATCCGCACCGCGCTCACCCGGGACGCGAGTGCCCCGAGCCGCGAGGCGACCCGATGGTTTCTCGCGAATATTTCCTCCGAGGGCACCGTCATCACTGACGACATCGCCTGGACCGACCTCACGATCGCCGGGCGCCGGCCGCTGCCAGTGTGGTTCTACAAGCTGGACCTCGACCCTCAGGTGCGCGGCCGGTTCCCCCACGGCTGGCGTGACGTCGACTACCTGATGATGGGCAAGCCTCCCGACTCGGTGCTCGGTGAGATCCCGCTCGTCGCCGAGGCGCTCCGGCACTCGGTGGTCCTCAAGTCGTTCGGCGACGGGGAGATCGAGATTCGCCGGGTCATCGTCCCGGACTGCCGTGGCCGGCCCGACCGGTGCTGAACCGTGACGTCCTCCCCCGGGATGCGTGGAACACCTTCGGTGTTCAGGCTGGCGCTGTCCGCTCCACTTCGTTCGGTTCGGAGGGATCGCCATGGTCGAGATGCTGGCCCCGTTCCCGTTGTCCTGCTGGGCCGAGACCAGGCAGACCGTACACCGTTACCTGCAGGTCGTCGGCAAGATCCGGCTGGCCGCGAGCCCACGGCGCAACCACTGGTGGAATGTGCCGTTCCAGCTGACCGGCCGTGGACTGACGACGCGTCCGATGGGCCAGCTCGACGGAAACCCGATCTTCACCATCGACTTCGACTTCGTCGGTCATGAGCTGGTCGTCCAGCGCCTGGACGGCGAGACGATCTCGTTTCCCCTGGTCGCGCAGTCGGTAGCGTCGTTCTACCGCCGCACCTTCGACGCGCTGGCGGCACTCGGCATCAAGATCCGCCTTGACCATCCGCATCCGTTCGATCTGCTGGACGCGGCACGTCCGTTCAACGAGGACACCGAGCACGCCGCCTATGACCCGGCGGCGGTGGCCCGCTACTGGCAGACGCTCAGCCAGGTCAACCTGCTGTTGGAGGAATTCGCCGCCGGATTCAGCGGCAAGGTCAGCCCGGTCCACCATTTCTGGCACACCTTCGACATCGCCCATACCCGATTCGCCGACCGGCCCGTCGACCAGTCCGCCGAGACCGATCCGGTCACCCGGGAGGCCTATTCGCGGGAGGTGGTCAGCTTCGGAGTCCTCCCGCTCGCGGCCCTCGAACGCAGCCCGGACCGGCGGGCCGGCGTCCTCGGCTTCTACGACAGCGCCTACCGGGCCGGGGCCGGCCGGGCCGGTTGGGACATCGAGCGGTTCGCCTGCCCCCACGGCGTCACCGACCCTGTCCTCGCCCCTGGGCACTGACATCGACGAGCCACCCGGCAAGATCGGAGGGGTGACCGGGTCCGCGCCGGACGGGCGACGAGGCATCCCATAAGTTCGCCGTATGCACAGCCTCACCCGGGACGAAGCCCTCGCCCGTGCCGGCCTGGTCCGCGTTGACGGCTACGAGATCGAGCTCGACCTGACCGCGGCGCGCACGTCGACGGAGTTCGGCTCGACGACCAGGGTGCGCTTCAGCCTCCGTTCCCCCACGGACGGCTCTCTCGCCACGGACGGCTCGTCGGCGGGCGGCGAACCGGCGCTGACGACGTTCGTCGAGCTCAAACCGGCATCCATCCAGCAGCTGTGGCTCAACGGCCAGCCGCTGGACCCCTCCGCCGTCGACGGCAACCGGCTCCCCCTCGCGGCGCTGCACGCGACGAACGAGCTCGTGGTGACGGCCACGATGAGGTACTCGAACACCGGCGAGGGGCTGCACCGGTTCACCGACCCGGAGGACGGCGAGGTCTACCTGTATGCGCAGACCTTCCTCGACGACGCCCAGCGGATGTTCGCCTGCTTCGACCAGCCCGATCTCAAGGCGCCGGTGCGCCTGAGCGTGGCCGCACTCCCCGACTGGACGGTGCGGGCGAACGGCGCCGGGAAGCAGACCTTGCCGGGGCGGTGGGAGTTCACCGAGACGGCCCCCCTGGCGACCTACTTCGTGACGGTGGTCGCGGGGCCGTACCACCTCGTCGAGGACTTCCACGACGGCATCCCGCTCGGGCTGCTCTGCCGCCGCTCGCTCGCGCCGTACCTCGACGCCGACGCGGCGGAGATCTTCGGCATCACCCGGGCCTGCCTGGACCGCTACCACGAGCTGTTCGCGAGCCGGTACCCGTTCGGGACCTACGATCAGGCGTTCGTGCCCGAGTTCAACGCCGGCGCGATGGAAAACCCGGGGTGCGTGACCTTCCGGGACGAGTTTGTGTTCCGCTCGGCGGTGACCGAGGCCGAACGGGAGCTGCGTGCCGTCGTCATCGCCCACGAGATGGCCCACATGTGGTTCGGTGATCTGGTCACCATGCGCTGGTGGGACGACCTGTGGCTGAACGAGTCGTTCGCCGAGTACATGGGCTATCGGGTGACGGCCGAGGCGACGCGGTTCACCGGGGCGTGGACCAGCTTCGCCGTCGGTCGCAAGAGCTGGGGCTACGCCGCCGACCAGCGGCCGTCGACGCACCCGGTGGCCCCGGCCGACGTCCCCGACACCGCGCTCGCCCTGCTGAACTTCGACGGCATCTCCTACGCCAAGGGAGCGTCGGCCCTGCGGCAGCTGGTCGCCTGGGTGGGCGACGACGCCTTCCTGACCGGGCTGCGGGCGTACTTCGCCCAGCACGCCTTCGCCAACGCGTCCCTGGCCGACCTGCTCGCCGCGCTGACCACGGCGAGCGGCCGGGACCTCGCCGGCTGGGCCGAGGTGTGGCTGCGCCATGCACAGGTCAACACGCTGCGCCCCGAGATCACGATCGGTTCCGACGGCCGCCTCGCGCAGGTCACGGTGATCCAGACGGCACCGCCGACGCACCCGACGCTGCGTCCGCACCGCATCGGCATCGGCGTCTACGGCCCGGCAGAGCCGACCGACCCGACCGAGCCGATCGTGCTGCTCCGCCGGGTGGAGGTGGACATCGATCCGGCGGCGCCGGACGGGCGCACCGGGATCGCGTCACTGGTCGGGAGCGAGGCGGGATGCCTGCTGCTGGTCAACGACGGCGACCTGACCTACGCCAAGGTCCGTTTCACCCCGGCCGACCTCGCCGCTTTGCCCACCGTCCTGCCGCGGACGGCCGATCCGCTTGCCAGGGCGATCATCTGGGCGGCCGCGGCCGACGCGACCCGGGACGCCGAATGGCCCGCCGCCGACTATCTGACGCTCGCCGTGGGTGCGCTGCCCCGGGAGACCGAGATCGCTGTCTTCGAGGACGCCCTGCGTTTCGCCCGGGCCACCGCGCTGAACCGCTACCTCGCACCGTCGGCGCGACCGGCGGCCGCGCAGGAGCTCCACGCCGCCTGCGCGCGGGTCCTCGCGGCCGCCGCACCGGGAGGCGGTCATCAGCTCTCCGCCGCCCGCGGGGTCATCGGGTGCAGTGGACCGGCGCAGGCGGGAACACTGGCGGCGTGGCTCGCCGGGGCGGGCGTGCCGGCCGGACTGGTCATCGACCCGGACCTACGCTGGACTCTGCTACACCGGCTGGTCGTACTCGGGCGGGCCGGGGAGGCGGAGATCGCGGCCGAGAGCCGGCATGATCGCAGCGCCCGGGCCGCTGAGCATGCGGCGCGGGCCCGCGCCGCCGTCGCCGATCTCGAGGCGAAGGCCCGGGCCTGGCGGACGATCGTGGACGACGACACGATGTCCGCCCGGCTCGTCGCCGCGACGGCCGAGGGTTTCTGGCAGCCTGAGCAGGCGGATCTCACCGACGGGTACGTCTCCCGCTACTTCGAGCAGATGCCGGCGATGGCGGCCCGGCGATCCCCGCACGCCGCCCGGCAGATCGCCACCTACGCCTATCCGCAGTTCGCCGTGTCCGTGGGGACGGTGCGGGAGGCGGACGCCCTGCTGGCCCGCGATCGTCTCGACCCGCTCCTGCGCCGCGTCGTTGTCGACGCGACCGACGAACTCCGCCGAGCGGTGCGGGCCCGTCTCCGGCCCTGACGCCGGGCCCTGCTCCGGCCCGCCCGTCATCCAAGCCGACGGCATCGTCATCCCACTGACGATGTCATCTCCCCGACGGCTCTGGACGCGCCCGCGTTCTTTCCGGCATAGTTCGCGCAGCAAGGATGTCTCAGGGGACGGGGGGCGGTATGGCAGCCGGCACGGACCGGGCCGAACGGCAGACGAATGCGGGTACGGCATTAGGCGTTGCCTTGTTGGTCGGTGCCGCCGTCGCGGTGTCGACCGGTGTGTACGCGAGGGTTCATGAACCAGCCGGGCGGCCGCTGTTCACCCTCGGTTTCTCCGGCATGCTGCCGATGAAGGCGTGGCTGACGACGGCCGCCGCCGTTCTGCTACTCGTTCAGCTGGCCACGGCACTGTGGATGTGGGGACGGCTGCCCGGCGCGGGCCCGGCGCCGGGCTGGGCCGCTGCACCGATGGAGCGGGACGACCGCGTTCGTCCTCACCCTGCCAGTGGCCTTCCACTGCATCTGGGCGCTGGGCTTTGCCAGCGATGGCACCCGGGTGCTCCTCCACAGCCTCCTGGGCTGCGCCTTTTACGGGGCCTACACGGCAAAGATGATCAGTCTACGGACCAGCGGGTTACCGGGGCGGGTACTGCCCGTGCTCGGCTCGACGGTTCTTGTTCCCCTGGTCACAATCTGGTTGACGGCTTCACTGTGGTTTTTCACCCAGTCCGGTATTCCGCACGTCTGAACAGGATCCCGAGGAAAAAGTCATGACGCAGGAAACACCGACGCGGCGCCTCGTGGCCCCCGGCCTCGCGGTCACCGTCGCCGCGGGTGCCGTCGGGTATGCCGTCGCCAGCTGCAGCGACGCGGCCGATCCGAAGCCACGGCAGGCGACCGCGGGCGGGACCCGCGGGGGTAGCGACGGTTCGGGCGCGGGCAACGGCGGCGGCCAAGCCGGCGGCACGGCGCCCCTCGCCCGGGTCGACGAGGTGCCGGCCGACGGCGGTCTCATCCTCGGCGACGCCGGCCTGGTGCTCACGAGGAACGCCGCCGGCACGATCCAGGGTTTCTCCACCGTCTGCACCCATCAGGGATGCTCGGTGAACGCGATCGAGAAGGGCCGCATCCTCTGCCCGTGCCACGGCAGCGCCTTCGACACCCGCACCGGGGAACCCGTCGCGGGGCCGGCGAAACAGCCGCTGCCGCCGGTCGCTGTCACCGTCCGCGACAACGCCGTCTTCCCCGCCTGACCCCCGCGCCCCGATCGCCCGGATCTCGGCAGGAGCCGGATCCTCTCAGGAGGAGAAACAGTGGACCCGACAGGGCTGCGGATCACCGTCCCGTCCGGCCAGAGCGTGCTGTCCGCCGACCGCAGTCACGTCGTCGGCCGCGGCCGTGACTGCGATGTCGTCATCGCGGACGGCCGGGTGTCCCGGCGTCACGTCCTGCTGGAGCCCCGCGGCGACGCCGGGTGGCTCGCCCAGGACGTCAGTTCCAACGGCATCTGGGTGGACGGCGCCCGGACCGGCAGCGTTGCCCTGACCGACGGCGAGGTGCGGGTGCATCTCGGCGCGGCGAACGGGCCGACGGTCGTCCTGGCCCCGGTCAGTCCTACGCCGCGGCGCCCGCCCGCCGCGCCCGACGACCCGGACGTCGGGGCCCTGGCGACCGTGCTGGCCGGCCAGGGCGGCCGCATCGATCCCAGCCCCGTCCCGGCGGCGGCGGGCTCCGCCCAGGTCCCGGCTCGGCGTCACGCCGGCCACTCGCCCGTGGCGAGCTGGCTGCGCGCCCTGCCCACCTTCGTGTGGCTCGCCGCGGTTGGCTTCACCCTCGGCGCGTTGCTCGCGCTGTCCTGAGCGCCGCCCGAGGGCCGGCCCCGCCCCGGAGTTGACGTCGGGTTGACGGCCGGCCGGAGCGCGGGTCAGGAGGAAAACAGCAGCCGGGCGAGGCCGCCGTGCTTGTGGTGGCGCCCATGCCCGCCGTGCCCGTAGGGAGTCCCCCAGGCGGGCTGGGCATAGTGCCCCGGCTGGGCGTGGGGCGCAGCCGGGGGTGGCGGCGGGGGCTGGGACCACTGCGCCTCGAGCCGGGTGATGGCCTCCAGCTCGCCGTAGTCGAGGAAGATGCCCCGGCATCCGTC
>NZ_CDWRCM010000078.1:6674-8983 GCF_977927585.1 Frankia sp. CcWB2
GCACTGCTCGATCTGGATGCCGTTGCGGTTGTACGTCCGCATCATCGCGTGGCACTTGGGACACTGCAGGGTGTAACTCATGCCGAACCTGCCGTTCATGGCGGGGAGACATCCTTGGCTGCGGGTAGCGTACCGATCCCGCGGAAGTCAGCCGGTGGATAGTCGAGATCCGGACGGGTACGGGCCCACCCGGGCCATCCGCCGGCAGCACTCGACGAAGGCATCGGAGATCGGATCAGGTTCGGGCCCGGCACCGGGCGCGTCGCCGTCGAGACGCGCGGCGACCGCGATGGCCGCGTACTGCACGACAATCGCGCGGGCGGGCAGGTCCAGGGCCGTCCAGGGATCCTCGCCGCCCGGCAGCGCCGGGCCGCCACCGGCCTGGTAGCCGTCGACGAACCGCGCCCAGACGTCCATCGGCAGCAGGCCGGCCGCGTACCAGGCCGCCGGCCGGGCCAGGTCCCATACCGGGTCCCCGAGCCCGAGATCGTCCACGTCGATGATGCGCCAGCCGAGTCGGGGCAGCGCGACGAGCTGTCCGAAGTGCCAGTCACCGTGGATGATCGTCAATGGCCGCGCCGGCCGGCGTGACCGTCCCGGTCGGGTCGGTTGATCCGGTTGATCCGGTTGGATCTGGTGGTGCAACGCCCACTCGGGCAGGGTCGCGGCGGCGCGCAGGACCACCTCGGCACGTGGATGGCCGGCCTGGTCGCGCAGTCGAGCCACGTCGTGCCGCAGCCGGCGGAGCACCGTGGCCCGGGGGAGCACGAGGAGATTCGACGCGGTGACCGGGATGCGATGCAGACTCGCCAGCAGCGCGGCAGCCTCGGCCCAGGGAACGGCCTCGGCCCAGGGAACATCGTCGACCTGGTCCAGTCCGAGCGCCGAGCCGGCCGGCCAGGCACTCACCCATCGGTCGTGGACCCGGACGGCGAGCCCGTCCAGACCGGTATGGGTGGCGTGGGACGGCGGGGACGGCAGAGGCAGCGGGGACGGCAGGGGCAGCGGGGACAGCAGGATGTGGCCCAGGCGCGGCTGGGCCACGAGCCGGAGCCGGGCCGCGAGCGGCTGTGGGTCGGATCCGGGCGGGTGGGCCTTGAGCACGACGTCACCGTGGCGCACGATCAGCCGTTCACCGTGGTGCGACAGCACGACGGGAGCCTCCCGGCCGCCCGGTTGGAGCCGGCGGGCGAGATCCGCCATGCCCGTCAGCAGAGCGGCGTGCGGGGCGGCGTCGCCAGTCAGGGTGGTGGTCACGAGGCCGATGCCTTCACCGCGTCGGCTTGCGTAGCCGCCAGATGCATTCGGAGGGCCAGCGGCGCGCCCATGCCTCGTCGCCGCGTTCGGGCTGGGCGGGTGCCGGTTCCTCGCTGTGATCGTCGGATGCCGGCGGTGCCGGGCGAGGTTCCAGAAGATCTTCGATGACGAGGTCGTTGTCCCGGAAGAGCCTGATCCAGGTGCCGTAGGGAAGGTTGGCGCTGACCAGGCCGTCGGCCTCGGCCAGCAGACGCAGCCCGAAGTAGTCGCGGGTCAGGCGACTGCCGGGGGCGTCCCGGCCCGGCGCCACGGTGATCTCGTAGATTGGGCTGACGTGGCTGAAGGCGAGCAGGCCGCCGGGGCGCAGCACGCGTGCGGCCTCCGGCACGGCCCGGAAGGGGTCCGCGAAGGAGAAGGCGCCGTGGTCGGCGAAGACGATGTCGAACGAGCCGTCGGCGAAGGGCACCGCCTCGGCACTCGCCTGGACCAGGGGGAAGGACAGTCCGGTCTCCGCGGTGAGCCGTCTGCTGTGGTGCAGTTGCCGTTCGGAGAGGTCCAAGCCGATCGGTCGGCCCCCCGCCGGACCAGCGCGCTCGACCACTGGCCGCCCCCGCAGCCCATCTCCAGGATGTCCCGTCCGGTGACCTCACCGAGCACGCCGAGCCGTGATTCCGGAACGGCCCACAGCCCCCAGGAGATATCGCCGGTGAACACCTGCCGGCGGATCTGCGGGGCGTTCAGTCGCTGGTAGTCGTCGGAGATCTCGTTCCAGCGGGCACGGTTGGTCCGTACGTGGGCAGCACTGTTGATCATCCATCCCTCGTCCTTCTCCGGGTGGCCACGGACTGCGCGCCGACCGCGGTGCCGGGGCAGGCCACCGCGGCACGACGGCCTTCCTGCCTGCCTCGACGAATCAGTCGGTCATCGTATGAGACCAGGATGATCCGGGCACACCCGTGGCTGGTGATGCCTCGCCGCTCGTCAGCGGGTCGGCGCGCCCGGCCTCGTGCCGCGGCCGGGCACCGATGATCGTTCCGTCGTTCCCGCTGCTC
>NZ_CDWRCM010000078.1:9247-11944 GCF_977927585.1 Frankia sp. CcWB2
ATGGCGCCGGCCCGGGTGCCGAAATGTAGGCAAAGTAGCCGGACGAGTGATGGATGGGATGAGTACGGTGCGCCTGTCTCCCGGATGACGCCCTGGTGGTGGATGCGTCTGGACAGGCTGTGATGGAGCGTGCACCTTTGATCGCGTGGTGAGGCAACGAAAAAGATCCAGTCGGTATTTTCGGCCGCCAGACGAGCGGCTCAGCCTGGGCCTGATGACCTGCTCGTCCTGCAACGGCACGCAGTATCAGACGCGTCCGCAGGCGGAAGTGGACGAGGACGGTCTTTTCGACGGTGACGCCAATATCAAGTGTCGGGAATGCGGCGGAACCGGAAAGGTTCCCCTGCCATGAAGAACTCGATGCCCGTTCAGGCCGACTTCTTGTACCTGCGGTGTCCGGAACATCGGGGACGGCGTCCCCGCCAGGGGCTGAAGACGATGATGCGGCCGGGGGCACTGTGCCCGCGGTGTCGCATGGTCCGCGCCGCGGACCTCGAACGCGAGGGCTGTCCGGAGCTTCCTCCGGACGAGCCGGATGGCGGAGGGAGGGGGACGCCGCCGTCACGCTGACAGGCGTCCCCCAGGTGATCTTCGGTGCCGGGATAGGCCCTCGGCGGTGGGTCAGTCCTTGGGCTGGGCGACGACCACCGCCGTGCGGGTGCCGTCCTTGACCGTTGCGCCCACCCGGACCGTCGCCCCCGGGTGGAGGTCGGAGACCTTCGCGGTGTCCCCGTCGATCCGGAACCGGGTATCGGCGTTGATCACATAGGTGCCGACGTAGCCGTCCTCACTGGTGACCGTCAGGGAGGTGGGGCTCACCGCGGTCACCTTCCCGCGCTGCCCCGCCACTACCTGGAAGCCCTTGTCGGTTTTGACCGTTGCCTCACCGTGCACGCCGCCGCCGGCCCAGAGGCCGCCATGGGGACGCAGCCCGTCGTGGGAACGCAGCCGGGCCTCGGCGAGTCGCGGATGGTCGCCCAGGAACGCGTGGTCGGCCGGGGCGGCTGCTGCGCTGGCGGTCCGGTCCGGGGTGGCGGACGCGGCTGTCCCGCCGAACCCGAGCCCGACCCCCAATCCGAGCCCGAGCAGACCCGCTGCGGCGACCCCCGCACCCCATCGTCCGGTCAGGAAGCTGCGCATCTGTGTCGTCCTTCCGTGTCGCGTCACCACGCCGCGAACCGGTCGTCGGCCCTGAGCGGCGACGACCGGCCGGGCGCCGCGCGCCACGGTGGCACGCGGTCGGAGCCCACGATGCGACAGCGAGATGTGAGGAACGTGCGAGCGTGGTGCGAACCACGTGGAAGGCCGGTTCCCGCGGTGGCGGACCCGGGCGGTACCTCGACGCGGCAGTACCTGGCCCGGCGGTACCTCGACGCGGCAACCGTCCGCCCCGGCGGATGCCTGCGGGCGGACGGTGCGTGCTCCGGCCGATCGATCGGGACGGAGGCCGGATCCGCGCTACGCGCTAGACCCGGGACGGTTGCCGGCTGTCCTCGTCCTTGGCCTGTGGCTGCATCGGCACGATCGTCCGGGCCCCCGTCCAGGACGGCGCCTCCTGACTCGCGTGCGGGGGCAGGGACGGTGCGAAGTCCGTTCCGAGGCGTTGGACCGCGACCCGAGCGAAGATCTGCTGCTCGGTGACGGTACGTTCCGACCGGCCCCGGCCGATGAAGCTCACCGTCCAGTGAAGCAGAGTGGTCAGCCGGTGCTTGAACCCGATGATATAGACGAGGTGTACGGCCAGCCAGACGAGCCAGGCGAAGAAGCCACTGAACTGCACCTTGCCGATGCTCGCCACCGCGCTGAACCGCGAGATGGTAGCCATGCTGCCCTTGTCATGGTATTCGAACGGTCGGCCCGTCTGCTTGCCGGCGACCCAGGCCTGGATCTCCTTGGCGGCGTGCCGGCCGCCCTGGATCGCGACCTGCGCCACGCCGGGCAGCCGGTTGATGCTCGCCATGTCCCCGATGACGAACACCTCCGGATGGCCCGGCAGGGTGAGGTCGGGCAGCACCTCGATGCGGCCGGCGCGGTCGAGCCCCGCACCGGTCTGCTCGGCGAGCTGCCGGCCCAGCGGGCTCGCGGCAACGCCGGCGGCCCAGACCTTGCAGACCGAGTCGATGCGCCGGCGGGTGCCGTCGCTGTCCTCGACGTCGATGCCGGTCGCGTCGACATTGACGACCTTGGCGCCCAGCTGCACATCGACGCCGATTTTGGTCAGCTTGTCGGCCGCCTTCGCGCCGAGCCGCTCGCCGAACGGCGGCAGGACGGCGGGTGCGGCGTCCAGCAGGATGACTCGGGCCTTGGCAGGGTCGATGCTGCGGAAGTCCCGCCGCAGGGTCCGGCGCGAGAGTTCCGCGATCTGTCCGGCCATCTCCACGCCGGTGGGGCCCGCCCCGACGATGACGAAGGTCAGCAGCCGCTCCACGTCCGCGGGATCGGTGGACGCCTCGGCGAGCTCGAACATCCCGAAGATCCGGCCGCGCAGCTCGAGCGCGTCGTCGATGCTCTTCATGCCCGGGGCGTGCGTGGCGAAATGGTCGTTGCCGAAGTACGACTGGCCCGCGCCCGCGGCGACGACGAGGCTGTCGTAGTGGTGCACGGTCGTGCGACCCAGCAACTGGGACGTGACCGTCCTTGCGTTCACGTCGATGGTGGTTACCTCGCCGAGGACGACCTGCGCGTTGTCCTGCCGGC
>NZ_CDWRCM010000078.1:12409-15785 GCF_977927585.1 Frankia sp. CcWB2
CAATACCTCACGGGTGGTCGGGGCGATCTCGCCCTCGGACAGGATGCCCGTTGCCACCTGGTAGAGCAGCGGCTGGAACAGATGGTGCGTCGTCTTCGCGACGAGGGTGACCTCGACCGGTGCTTTGCGGAGGGCCTGCGCGGTGAACAGACCTCCGAAGCCAGACCCGATGATCACTACTCGGTGCGGGGAGGTGCTTCGCTCCTCGAGCCGTTCCGGTTCGCCGGCCTGCCCTGTCTGGGCGCTGTCCGTGGTCACGATCCTTCTCCGCTCAGCCTCTTGACTCCGGCGGTGCCCCTTGGCGCCGCGAAGACCATATACCTGATGGTGCCGGACCCCGGCTACTATTTTCCGCCGTATATCCGAGATGGGATCGTGTTTATCATCACCTCCTGTCGCCGGATAGCGTCGACGGGGCATGTGGCATGCAACACAATTCGTGGGCGATTGATACCTCGTCGAGTGGTGCGCCCAGTTCGGGGGCAACCGTGAGGTGGGCACTGAAGATCGTGTCTGGCCGGAAGGCTGCGGTGCCTGGCCGAACGGAAATACGGCGAACCGGCCCCGCGGACGCGGGCGACCACCCGGTCCCTGGGCCCCGACGGCGGGGATCTGTCTGGCCAGAGCTATGATCATGTTTTCTTCGTGTGGTGGATTTGACTGAGCGCACCTTCTGGGGGTCCAGTTTAGCACATCAGTCTATTCGGATACTGCTTTCACCACCTGCACCTTCATTCGGTGCTCGTTCTTTGACATGACGTTCGCGTCCTGCACGTTCACGGGCAGTTTTCACAGGCAGTTTTCACGGGCAGCATGTTCGGCGGATGCATCTTCGATCTCATGAAGGTGGCCGACGGGGATTAGTCCTTCGTGGGTCTGCCCCGAGCGGGCCAGGGAGGATCGCGGATCCGGGGAGAACCTTAGTCTCGCAGCGGATCATGGGCGAAGGCCCGCATCCCCCCGGCGAAGTCGACCCGCGGCCGGTAGCCGAGAAGATCGCCTGCTCGAGCCGAGGACGCGGCGATGTGGCGGACGTCGCCGACCCGGGAGGTACCGGTCACGACGGGCTTCGGACCGCCGAAGGCACGAGCCAGCGCGTCCGCCATGTCCCCGACGGTGTGGGGATCACCGGAGCCGATGTTGAGGGGAACCAGCCGGCCGGGTGCCTGCGGCTGCTGGGACGCCAGCAGGTTGGCCTGCGCGACGTCGTGGACGTGCACGAAATCCCTCAGCTGCCGGCCGTCCTCGAAGGCCCGCGGGGCCCGCCCGTGTTCCAGCGCACTGCGGAAGATCGACGCGACGCCGGCGTAGGGGGTGTCCCGGGGCATCCGCGGACCGTAGACGTTGTGGTAGCGCAGTGCCACGACGGTCCCGCCGGTTTCCGCCGCCCATGCCGCCGCGAGATGCTCCTGGGCGACCTTGGTCGCCGCATACGCGTTGCGGGGGTCCAAGGGGGCGTCCTCGTGGACCACGATGGGCGAGAGCGGCCGGTGGCACCGTGGGCACGGCGGCTCGAAACGGCCCGCGTCCAGGTCGGCGGCCTGCCGTGGTCCGGGGCGCACCGGTCCGTCCGTCGGGCAGCGGTAACCACCCTCGCCGTAGACCACCAGGGAGCTCGCCAGGACCAGTCGCCCCACTCCGGCGCGGGCCATCGCCGCGAGCAGGACCGCGGTGCCGAGATCGTTGTTCGTGGCATACGCCGGAAGGTCGTCCAGATCGGCACCCAGACCCACCATGGCGGCCTGGTGGCATACGACGTCGATCCCGCTCAGTGCTTCGGCGACCTGGCCCCGATCGGTCATGTCCCCAACGATCATCTCGGCGGCGTTGTTGACCTGGGGCTTCGTCCGGTGCACCGCCGGAAGCAGGGCGTCGAGGATCCTGGCCTCGCCGCCCGCCGCGACCAGCACGTCGACAACGTGAGAACCGATGAAGCCGGCGCCACCGGTGACGAGAACCCGCATGACGCCGACGCTAGCGGTGCCGGGACGCGCCGGATCTTACGAACCGCGGAACGTCTCCGGCCCGGCCCCTGTGCCGGCACCGTCGTAACCCCGGGCGGCGTCCGGACGTCAGGACGTGGGGAGCGCGACGACGAAGCGGCAGCCCTCCCGATGGTTGTGCACGGTGACGTCGCACCCGTGCGCCTCGACGATGCCGCGGACGATCGCGAGGCCGATCCCCGACCGCATCCGTGGCTGGTGCGGGTTGTCGTCACCGCCGGGGGTCCGGGCCGACTCGCCCCGGAATCCGAGGTCGAACACGCGGGGCAGCTCCTCCTGCGGGATGCCGCCGCACCGGTCCGCCACGGCGAAGACCGCCCGGTCGGCGTCCGCGGTAGCGGTGATCTCCACCGTTCCGTCGTCGGGGGTGTGCCTGATGGCGTTGACGAGGAGATTGGTCAGCACGCGCCCCACCTCGGCCGCGTCGGCGTCGACGTACCCGGCGTGATCGGCCCGCCCGCTGACGACGACTCCCTTGGCCCGCGCGATCGGGTCCACCGCGGCGATCGCGTCCGAGACGACATCGGCGACGCGCACCTTCTCCAGGCTCAGCCGCAGCGCACCGGCCTGCAGCCGGGCCAGTTCGAACAGGTCGTCGACCATGCCGGTCAGCCGCTCGGCGTCGGCGAGCATCAGCCGGTGGTAGCGGGCCGTCGTCTCGGCGTCCGTGACCAGGCCGTCCTGCAGGGCCTCGGCCGTCGCCCGGATTCCCGCGAGCGGGGTTCTCAGGTCATGACTGATCCAGGCCACCAGCTCGCGGCGGCTCGCCTCCAGGGCCCGTTCCCGTTCCCGCGCCTCGACCAGGCGGACATGGGTCGCGTCCAGGGCCGTCGCCAGCGCGCTGAGCTCGGCGGTCGGAACATGGCCGGCGCCGCGATAGCCCGGCTCGCCCAGGGCCGCCGTCGCTCGGGTCAGCGTCCCGATCGCCGCCACGACCGGGCCACCCAGGCGCACCGCGGATGCCGACGCCACCACCGCCGACACGGCGACCACGATGAGCACGACCCGCAGGTTGTGATCGGAGAGGAACATTGCCTGCGCCGTGCCGGCGACCCCCGCCGTCACCGCGACGACCGGTATTACGCTCAGTGACGCGGCTGTCGCCCACAACGGCCGCTTCCGGAGCGCCCGCAGCAACGGCAGGCCGGTGAGCGCGGCCGCTGTCGAACAGCCGAGCGCGATCCCCATGACCTCCAGGTCGGCGTTCATTGGGGCCTCGCTCTCGCTCTCGCTCGCCGCCCGCCCGTGAGGCCGTCGTCCCGCCGCACCGCCTCGGGTCTCATCCTCGGTGTCGTCCCTCGTCCGGTGCCGCCACCTGTCCGGTGGGGGTGCTGTCGGGGCGCGGGGTGCTGTCGGGGCGCGGGGTGCTGTCG
>NZ_CDWRCM010000078.1:15915-19349 GCF_977927585.1 Frankia sp. CcWB2
GGGGCGCGGGGTGCCGGGATCGTAGCGGTACCCGACTCCCCACACTGTGACAAGCATCCGGGGAGCGGTCGGATCATCCTCGATCTTCTCCCGCAGTCGGCGGATGTGCACGGTGACCGTCGAGGGGTCGCCATAGCTCCATCCCCACACCTGTTCGAGCAGCTCGCCCCGGGTGAAGGCGCGGCCGGGCCGGCGCAGCAGGAAGGCCAGCAGATCGAACTCGCGCACCGTCAGCCCGAGCGGCACCCCGTGCCGGGTGGCGGTCCGCGCGGCTGCGTCGACGACGAGGGGGCCGGCCCGCAGGACGCCGGCCTCCGCGCCCGGCGCCGCTTCGTTCGCCCGCCGCAGCACCGACTGCACGCGCAGGGTCAGCTCCCGCGGCGAGAACGGCTTGGTCACGTAGTCGTCGGCGCCGATCTCCAGACCGGTGATGCGATCCGACTCGTCGGCACGTGCGGTCATCATGATCACTGGTACCGGTCGGTGCGCCCGGAGCCGGCGGAACACCTCGATGCCATCGAGACCGGGCAGCATCAGGTCGAGGACGACGAGGTCCGGTGGGGTCGTCTCGGCCACCCGCAGGGCCGTGGGCCCGTCCGCGGTGCGGTCGACGTCGGAGCCGGCGTTGCGCAGGTAACGGTCGACGACCTCGGAGACGAGGGCGTCGTCGTCGACGATGAGCACACGGGCCACCCGGCCACGATAGGTAAGGCGACGGCCGTCTTGACCATGATCGGCTCGGATGTCTCCGCTTCGTAATGCTCGTAATGATCGTCATGCTTGTCGTCGTGTCCGTGCCGAGCCGCCGGACGGGACCCGGGCATTCCTTGTTCCGTAAGGGTTGATCACG
The DNA here is from genome assembly GCF_977927585.1 of Frankia sp. CcWB2. Taxonomy (NCBI): domain Bacteria; kingdom Bacillati; phylum Actinomycetota; class Actinomycetes; order Frankiales; family Frankiaceae; genus Frankia; species Frankia sp. CcWB2. Next base: position 16,766 of record NZ_CDWRCM010000078.1, read on the forward strand.
CGCGGGCGGCACTACAGTCCCGATCATGTTCACGCAACGTAGTGGGATCGGGGCCTCCGTCGACGTCGTCCTGCCTTGCCTGGATGAGGCCGGGGCGCTACCCTGGGTGTTGGATCGGATGCCCGTCGGCTACCGGCCGATCGTCGCGGACAACGGATCGCGCGACGGTTCCCGCCAGGTGGCGCTGGAACGCGGGGCGGTTGTCGTCGACGTGCCTGAGCGCGGCTACGGCGCCGCCGTGCACGCCGGGCTGCTCGCCGCGGACGCCTCCCTCGATCCCGCCGAGCTTCCCGGTCTCGTCGCGCAGTTGCTGGCCGGCCGGGCCGATCTGGTTCTTGGCCGCCGTCGCCCGACCTCGATGCGGGCCTGGCCGCCGCACGCCCGATTCGGGAACGCGGTGGTCGCCGGGCGGCTGCGCCGGCGCGGCGTTCCCGTCCATGATCTGGGCCCGATGCGGGTGGCCCGCCGGGAGGACCTGCTCCGACTGCCCGTGGCCGACCGCCGGTTCGGCTATCCGCTGGAACTGCTGCTGCGGGCAGCCCAGGCCGGTTGGCGGATCATCGAGACCGACGTGGCCTACACCCCTCGGGTCGGGCGCTCCAAGGTGACCGGGACACCGCTCGGCGCCGCCCGGACGGCCCGGGACACGTCCGCCCTGTTGGCGAGCCTCCGGTGAGGCTGCTCGTGATGGCGAAGGAGCCGGTACCCGGGCGGGTCAAGACCCGCCTCACGCCGCCCCTGCGCCCGGACCAGGCGGCGGCCGTCGCGGCGGCCGCGCTCGCGGACACGCTGGCCGCGGTTGAGGAGCTGACCCGCCTGCCCGGGTTCGACGCACTGTGCCCGGTCCTCGTCCTCGACGGCGCGGTCGGCCCGTGGCTGGAGACCTCGTTCGGACGAATCCCGGCCGGACGAATCGCGGCCGGACGAATCGCGATCGAAGTGATGCCGCAGGTGTCGGGGCCGTTCGACGTCAGGCTCGCCGCAGCCTTCGACGCCGGCAGCGAGCCGATCTTGCTCATCGGGATGGACACCCCCCAGGTGACCGCCGCCCTGCTCGCCTCCGCCTGCCACGCGCTGCACGCGACCGACGCGGTGTTCGGTCCCGCCGCGGACGGGGGATGGTGGGCACTCGGCCTGACCACCCCCGACGGCGATCTTCTCCGTGGCGTGCCGACCTCACGCCCGGACACCGGCGCACGGCAACGGGCCCGCCTGTCCGAAGCCGGCCTGACGGTCACAACCCTGCCGACGGTGCGTGACGTCGACACCATGGCCGACGCCGACGCGGTCGCCCGGCTCGTGCCCGGTGGGCGCTTCGCCGCGGCGCTGCGCGCCACGCAAGGGGATCGCATCACCGCCGGCCGGGCCACCGCGTGTTGACCGGCGTCCCCGACGGCCGGTGGGGACCGACGACCGTCTACGAGGCGGGACTGCGTTCCGCCGGTGGACAGCTGTGGATGCGCCGTCCCGACGGGCGACGCGACCCGCTGCCGGTGAACCGCTGGCGTGGCACTCTGCCCCCGGCGGCGTCGACCCCGCGCACCTGCTCCACCGGGGCGCTGTCCCCGGGGGATCTGTCGTTGTTGCGTTACTGCGGCGGCCCGACCCTCGACGTCGGCTGCGGGCCCGGCCGGCTCGCGGCTGCGCTCGCGGCCCGCGGGGTGCCGGCCCTCGGCATCGACGTCGCGCCGTTCGCGGTGCACCTGACCCGGCGGGCCGGTGCGCCGGCGCTACGGCGGGACGTGTTCGGCCGGGTACCTGCCGAGGGACGATGGGCCGCGCTGCTGCTCGCCGACGGGAACATCGGCATCGGCGGCGACCCGATCCGGTTGTTGCGCCGGGCCGGGGAACTCCTCGCCCCCTCCGGCCGGGTGCTCGTCGAACTCGAACCGCCGGGCGCCCAGACCGGCCCGATGCGGGTCCGGCTGGAGGCCGCGACCGGCCGGGTGTCGCGGCCCTTCTCCTGGTGCCTGGTGGACGGGGACGACCTGACCGGCCTCGCGCCGGACGCCGGACTGCTAATCACCCGGACCTGGTGCAGCGCCGGCCGGCACTTCGCCGCGCTGCGCCGGCGTCTCCCGACCGGATGATTCCCCGCCGGGCGCGGACCGCCCGACTCACCATGAGGGCCGCCGCGCCGGCCCAGACCACTCCGAGAACGAGCGCGAGGTTGCGTCCGTACGGCAGCGGGTTCACCGTCGGGTTCCCAGGGTCCCCACCGTAGCCACGCCACAGCGGGAGCGACGACAGGGCGACCGCCGCACTCACCAGCAGTGCGCCCTGTGCGACGGACCGGTAGGGCGGTGGGACCAACCGGGTGAGCAGGAAGCCGACGAGCATCGTCGCGGGCACGAGCAACGCGTCATGGACCAGGACCCCGCCGATCAGCCAGACCACGGTGTTCGGCGGCCGGGTGGCCTGCTGGTGGGTGAGCACGCCGTCGACCCCGTAACCGATTGCGGCCAGCCCGGCCGCCACCGCGACACCGCGCAGTACGACGGCGTTCATACCATCACCACCCGATGTACCCATTCCGTCTGGAGGACCCCGGGCCGGTTCGGCGCGATGAGCCGGGCCGGATCGG
>NZ_CDWRCM010000079.1:0-8514 GCF_977927585.1 Frankia sp. CcWB2
GCGATCGGCGACGCCCGCCGAGCGGCGGACCGCATCCGGGCCGGCATCGCCCTGCTCGCCGACCAGGACCAGCCGCGCCACCGCGAGGCGCTGGCCGCGTTCCAGTTCGCCAACGAGGCGATGGCCGCCCAGCGCCGGCACACGGCGATCGCCCGGCTGCGCGACGAGCAGGGGCTGGACTACGCCGCGGCCACCGCCGCCGTGCGGGCCCGGGGCGCGGGGGAGGCCTCCTGGCGGCCGTTCCAGCTCGGCTTCGTGCTGCTCAACCTGCCCTCCCTGACCGACCCGGCGCACCCGGAGCGGGCCGCGGACGCCACCGCCGTCGTCGATCTGCTGTTCTTCCCCACCGGCGGCGGCAAGACCGAGGCCTACCTCGGCCTGACCGCCTACACCTTCGCGATCCGCCGCCTACAGGGGACCGTCGGCACCGGTACCGTGGCCCGCTCCGGCGAGGCCGGGGTCGCCGTCCTCATGCGGTACACGCTGCGGCTGCTCACCGCCCAACAGTTCCAGCGGGCCGCCACCCTGGTCTGCGCCGCCGAGGTGCAGCGCCGCGCGGACCCGGCGGCCTGGGGTGCCACGCCGTTCCGCATCGGTCTGTGGGTCGGCGGCGGGGTGTCCCCGAACCGGTTCGAGGACGCCCGCGACCAGGTCGGCGAGGCGCGCGAGGCCGGCGACGGCAAGCGGGCCAACGTCCTGCAGACCCTGAGCTGCCCGTGGTGCGGCAGCGCGCTCGGGGCCCATACTGACGCCCACGTCGACGAGGACCTCCGCCGGGTGCTGCTGTACTGCCCGAACGGCGAGGGGGCCGACGCCTGCCCGTTCTCCCGGCGGGCGGCGCCCGACGAGGGCCTGCCGGTGCTCACCGTCGACGAGGAGATCTACCGCTACGCCCCGAGCCTGGTCATCGCCACCGTCGATAAGCTCGCCCAGCTGCCCTGGCGCGGCGAGGCGGGGATCCTGTTCAGCCGGGTGAGCCGACGCTGCCCCCCCGGCACGGGTGCCGCCACGACGACCTCGACGCCCGCACCGGCTGCGGCGAGCGTCACCACAGCCGCGGCAGGCGGCCCGCCGTGACCAGCGAGCCGGTCGTCCGGCTGCGCCCGCCTGATCTGATCATTCAGGACGAGCTGCACCTGATCTCCGGTGCGCTCGGCACCACCGTCGGCCTGTTCGAGAGCGCGGTCGACGAGCTGTGCACCTGGCCGGTCCCGGCCGGCGCGCTCACCGGCCCGAAGATCGTGGCCTCGACGGCGACCACCAGGCGGGCCCGCGACCAGGTGCTCGGCGTCTTCGGCCGCGGCCTCGCCATCTTCCCGCCCCAGGTGATCGACGTGACCGATACGTTCTTCTCCCGGCGGGTCCCGGTCATCCCCGCCACCCCGGGCCGGCGCTACCTCGGCGTCTGCGCGCACGGGACGAGGATGAAGTCCGCCGAGATCCGCCTCGCCGAGATCCTGCTCCTCGCCGGCCAGACCCTGTTCGACCGGCACGGCACCCCCGCCGAGCCCTACCTGACCCTCGTCGGCTACTTCAACGCCACCCGCGAGCTCGCCGGTATGCGCCGCTACCTCGACGACGACGTCACCACCCGGGTGCGTACCCACGGCCGGCGCAAGGGGCTCGCCAACCGCATCGTCACCGGTACCGGCATGCTCGCGATCTCGGAGCTGACCTCCCGGGTCTCGTCGGCGGACATCAGCGAGGTGTTGGGCCGCCTGGAGATCCCCTTCGACCCCGAGCTCGACACTTCCGCGCGGCGGGAGGCCGTCGCCGAGAACGTCCGTGCATCGTTCCGGAGCAGGGAGCGGGACCGGCGGGCACCGCGCCCCCTCGCCGAGCGCACTCGCGCCCGGAGCAACCAGGACCGGATCCCGGTCGACGTGGTGCTCGCGACCTCGATGCTCCAGGTCGGGGTGGACGTCTCCCGGTTCGGGCTGATGGCCGTGATCGGCCAGCCGAAGAACACCGCCGAGTACATCCAGGCGTCCTCCCGGGTCGGCCGGGACGCCGGCCGCCCGGGTCTCGTCGTCACCCTGTACAACTGGTCCCGGCCGCGGGATCTCGCCCACTACGAGGACTTCGAGCACTACCACGCGACCTTCTACCGGCAGGTGGAGGCGCTGTCCGTGACCCCGTTCACCCGCCGCTCCCTCGACCGGACCACCACCGGCACGTTCGTCGCCGCCGTCCGGCACGCCGACGAGGCGAACACCCGCAACGTCGACGCCCACGGCGTGGACCTCGCCGGCCCGGCGGTCAGCGGAGTGATCGACCGGCTGCTGGCCCGTGCCGAGGCCGTCGCCGGGCCGCGCGGCCGGGAGTACCTCGAGGAACGGATCCGGCAGCTGATCGAGAGGTGGGAGCTGGCGAGGACGGGCCCGTCCCGCATCGGCTATCGCACGGCCGGGGGACAGCAGCGGGTCACCGGCCTGCTGGAGCCCGCCGGGCACGTCCGCTGGGACGTTCTCACCGTCGCCCAGTCGATGCGGGAGACTGAGCACGAGATCAACCTGCTGGTGCCCGGCCCCGCCGAGATCTTCACCCCCGCCTACGGCGAGCCGGGCTGGGCGTTCGGCGCGCCGCCGGACGCCGACGCTACCGGTGAGATCGGGAGCAGCGGTGAGATCGGGAGCAGCGAGGCGGACGGCAGGGATGACGAGGTAGTGGACGACGAGGCCGCCCCGGTCGGGGACGAGCTGGGGGAGACGGCCTTCGTGGCGGCACGGGCGGGCCGTCCGGCGCGGTCGGCCCGCGCGGCGCTCCCGGGGAGGGGCATCTGATGGTCACGGCGTTCCACCGGCGGGTCGGCGCGGTCCGGCCCAGTCACCTGATGTTCACCAGCGGTGTCGGCGCGCTCGTCGACCTGCCGAACTTCTCCGCGATCGTCCGCGGCGTCGACAACTGGGACTACCGCAACGTCCCCGAGTACCAGCCGATCGTCGAGCCGCGGTTGCTCGCCGCCGTGCGGCGGCTGTATGACCGGGGCGTCACCGAGCTGCGCCCGGCCCCGTGGGCGGAGACCGACGCGGGCGACCGCAGCGGGCAGGGCGCCCGGATCGGCGTGCCCACCGTGCCGTTCCCGAACTGGCTGCGCTGCACCGCCTGCAACGAGCTGGATGTGATCGCCTCCCGCGCGTTCGGGTTCGAGAACCCGTGGCTGACCCGGCCCCAGGACGCCCGCTTCTTCCACGGCACCTGCGGGCGGAAGAAGACCGGCCGCCGGCCGCTCGCGGTGGCGGCCCGCTTCGTGCTCGCCTGCACCGCGGGGCATCTCGACGACTTCCCCTACCCGATGTTCGTGCACCGGGGCGCGCAGTGCGCCAAGGCGAGTCATCCCCGGCTGCGGATGGAGGACCGCGGCGGCAACCTCGGCGCCAACGTCGAGATCCGGTGCGTGAACTGCGACGCCCGGCGCAACATCCGGGAGGCCATGGGACGCCGGGGGGCGGAGCACCTGCCACGCTGCCGGGGCCGCCATCCCCACCTGGGGACCTTCGCCGATGGCGGGTGCCCGCAGGAGTCCCGCCTGCTCGTCGTCGGCGCATCCAACCAGTGGTTCGCCCAGACGCTGTCGGTGCTGTCGGTGCCGCGGACCGGCGCCAGTGAGCTGGCGGTCAAGGTCGAACAGCACTGGACCGCCCTGGAAGGTCTTCCCACGGTGTCGATGCTGGCCTGGGCGCGCGCGCAGACCGCGGTGCTGCGCGAGTTCGCCCGATGGACGGACGAGGAGATCTGGGCTGCCGTCGAGCGGCATCGCGCCGCGATCGAAACCGGCCCGGCCCCGGGTGCCGACGCCGACGACGAGCGGGCCTACCCGGATCTGCGCACCCCGGAGTGGGAGATCTTCTCCTCCGCCGTCCTCCCCGAACCCACCGACGATTTCGCCCTGCGCCGCGAGCCCGGCGGTGTGCCGGCGCCGCTTGCCGGCTGCTACGCCGACGTCGTGCAGGCCGAACGCCTGCGGGAGGTACGGGCGCTGACCGGGTTCACCCGGCTGGACGCGCCCGACCCGGACGACCCCGACCTCGTCATCCGGGCGCCGCTGGCCCGTGGGCCGGCTTCCTGGGTACCGGCGAGCGAGGTCCGCGGCGAGGGCGTGTTCCTGCGGGTGCCCGAGGAGATCCTCGGCCCGTGGGCGCGCCGCGTCGCGGACAGTGTCGCGATGCGCGAGCACCGCGACGCCTACAGCCGATTCCGGGTGAACCGCTACTCCGACCGGATCGCCGGGGACTTCGATCCCATGCAGGGCTGGCCCGGGGAGCGATTCCTCGCCCTGCACACCCTGTCCCACCTGCTCATCCGGACCATCGCGCTGGAGTGCGGCTACAGCTCGGCCAGCCTGAGCGAACGCATCTACGCCGGGGACGACGGCGACCCGCGCGGCGGCATCCTCATCTACACGGCCGTCCCGGACGCGGAGGGCACCCTGGGCGGGCTGGTGTCGCTGGCCGAGCCCGACCAGCTGCTCCGGCTGACCCGCCGGGCCCTCGCCGACGCCCGGCACTGCTCGTCCGATCCACTGTGCGCCGAGCGGCTGCCGTCGGCGCCCGCCGACTTCCTGCACGGCGCCGCCTGCCACGTCTGCCTGTTCGTGTCCGAGACGACCTGCGAGCGTGGCAACCGCTTCCTCGACCGCCGGTTCGTCGTGCCCCTCGGAGACGAGCCGCAGGACCGCGCCCTCGCCCTGTTCGGCGGGCTGCCGTGAAGACGAGCGGCCGGGACACGGCGAGCTCCGCGGCTGCCACGGCCACAGACACGGCCACGGTCACCGCCACCGACATCGCCCGGCTGGCCGGAGTCGGGCGGGCCGCGGTCAGCAACTGGCGGCGCCGGTTCGCCGACTTTCCCGCACCCGTCGGGGGGACGTCGACCAGCCCGCTGTTCGCGCTGACCTCCGTGGCGGACTGGCTCACCCGGCATGACCGACCGTTCCAGGTCGAGGCGGCCGACCAGGTATGGCAGCGGATCCGGGGGGCCGTCGACGATCCGCGCCTCGGTGAGGTGACCGGCCATCTCGGGGGGTTCCTCATCCAGCGCCAGCGGGATCCCGCGGGCGCCACGGCCCTGCTCGGGGAGAGCGACGCGGTGGCGGCGGTATCCCTGGAACCGGCGATCGCCCGCGCCGTGCCGGAGCTTCCCGGTGGTTTCCCCGACACCTGGGAGACCGGGTGGGTGGCGATCGCCCGGGTCGCCGCCGAGGCGGCGGACCGGCACGGCCACGCGGAGCTCTTCGACGCGCTGCGCGCCCGCTACCGCGAGGTCTGCTCCCGGCAGGTGGCGAAGCCTCCGCGGGCGGTCGGGGAGCTGATGGTGACCCTCGCCGGCCTGCGCGGCCGAGCGGGGGCCGCCACGGTGCTCGACCCGGCCTGCGGGATCGGCGGGCTGCTGGAGGCGGCCCGGGCCGCGGGGGCGGGCCGCCTGCTCGGCCAGGACGTCAACCCGACGATGGCGCGGGTGAGCGCCGTCGGACTGCTGCTGCGGGGTGGTGACGCGCGGATCGTCGCGGGCGACTCGCTGCTCGCCGGCGCCTTCGCCGGGGAACGGGCCAACGCGGTCCTGTGCGCCCCGCCGTTCGGGCAGCGATCCTGGGGCTACGACGAGCTGCTCGGCGCGCCGTGGTGGCGCCACGGTGTTCCACCGCGGGGGGAACCCGAGCTGGCCTGGGTGCAGTACTGCCTGGCGCACGCCCGGGACGGCGCGCCGGTGCTGGTCATCATGCCGGCGGCCGCCGCGTCGCGCCGGGCCGGGCGCCGCATCAGGGCGAACCTGCTGCGTGCCGGGGAACTGCGCGCCGTGCTGGGGCTGCCGCCCGGGCTGTTCCCGACGGGATCGGCCCCGGATCTGTGGGTGCTCCGCCGCGGTGCCGGCCGCGGTGCCGGCCCCGATGCCGGCCCCGATGCCGGTTCCGGCGGGCCCGGGGCGACGTCCGCTCAGGTACTGCTGGGCCTGGCGCACGGTGAGATCGCCGTCGTCGAAGCGGCCTGGGCGTTGTTCGTCGCCGCCGGCGGGTTCGGCGGCGGCACCGCCGATCTGCCGGCGGGATTCCGGCGGATGTGCGTTGCGGACCTCCTCGACGACGAGGTCGACGTGAGCCCGCGAGGCTACATCGACCATCCTCCGGAAAGAACCGCTGTCGGTGAGTTCCCTGCCGTCCGGGAGGATTTCCTGGCGATGGTGGCCTCGTTGTCCTCGGCGGTTCCCCTCCTGACCCCACCGAGGGGATCCGGACCGGCGGACCGGCTGGCTTCGCCGAGTGTCACGATCGGTGAGTTGGCGAAAGCCGGATCGTTGACGGTCCTGATGGCCCCGTTGCAGACCAGGGCCGGGGTCGGTGACCTGCCGCTGCTCACCGCGGGCGACGTCCGGCATGGGCGGGGCCCGTCGGGCCGGACGGAGGAACTGGCCGGAATGCTCGTTCTCCGGCCCGGCGACGTCGTCTGTGTGACGGCGCCGGGGGAGACCACGGCCCGGGTCGTCGAGGACGCGGGTGCCGTTCTCGGGCCGCGGGTGGTGCTCCTGCGGGGCGATCCCGACCGGCTCGATCCGTACTTCCTGGCCGGGATCCTGCGGCCGGCCGGCCATCCGGCGCACGGGCGATCCGGTGGCGGTGCGGACGCCCAGGCCGCCGGCCGCTCGGGTGGATCGTCGCCGCCGGCCGGCCTGCGGCGGGTCCGGATACCGGTTCTCCCGCTGGCCGAACAGCGTTCCCGGGGGCTCGACTTCCATCGCCTCACGATGGTCGAGAAGTCGCTGCGCGACGCGGTGGAACTGGCCGAGACCATCGTCCGGCTCGGTCATCTCGGAATCGCCGACGGAAGCCTGCGGGGCGGGGCGACAGGTCCCATGTAATGACGCCCCTGCCCGGTGCGCGGGTCCGGCCGAAGCCTTGTCCTGGTGACGGTGAAGGCGGCGCGGTGCAGCCGGGATCAGCAACCCGACAATGCTGTGGCCGGCCGACAATGCCCTGGCCGATGCCGTTTCCGGGTGGGGGTAGTGTTCCCGGGGATCGGGCGGGAAGGGGCGGGGGCGCGGTGGCCGCGCGGTGGATGATCGATAGGCGGTATGAGCTCGAGGCTGTTCCATTGGCCAAAGGCGGAATGGGTGAGGTCTGGGTCGGCCGGGATGTGAAACTCGACCGGGAGATCGCGGTCAAGTTCGTCCGTTTTCCCGACGGCCAGCCGGACCAGGAGCTGATCCGCCGGTTCATCCGGGAGTCCCGCATCACCGCCCGCCTGTTGCATCCGGGGGTGCCGGCGGTGTACGACGCGGGTACCCACGAGGGGCGTCCCTACCTGGTCATGCAGCGGGTGCACGGCCTCAGCGTGGCGGATCTTGTCGCCGAGCAGGGCGCGCTGCCCGTCGGCTGGGCCGCCGCGATCGCCGCCCAGGTGGCCTCGGTGCTCGCGGTAGCGCACCGGGCGTCGCTCGTGCACCGCGACCTCAAACCGGCGAACCTGATGCTGGAGCCGGACGGCACTGTGAAGGTGCTGGACTTCGGGCTCGCCGTCGCGCTTGACCGGACCAACCTGTCGAAGATCACGGTGACCGGCCAGCACCTCGGCAGCCCCGCCTACATGGCGCCCGAGCAGGTGCTTGCCGGCCTGAGCACGCCGGCCACCGACATCTACGCGCTGGGTGCCACGCTGTTCGAGATGTTGACCGGTCAGCGGCTGTTCGCCGGTTCGTCGTCCTACACGGTGATGAACAAGCAGGTCGAGGAGGTCCCGGCGCGGGTGCGGTCGCTGCGCGCCGACGTGCCGGGCGGCCTCGACGAGCTGGTCGCCGCGATGCTGCGCAAGGCGCCGGAGGATCGCCCGTGCAGCGTGGAGAAGGTGTACGCGGCGTTGATCGGATCCGTGGTGGGCCTCGGCCCGCTTCCCGGGGCCGTCGACGACGCCGCGGACAACCCGGTACGGCTGTACGCGGCGGTCGCGGCCCGGGTGGTACCGCGCGGGGCGGCCCCGAACACTGCCCCCTCCACCCGGAGATCCACTGCTGAGCCGCCCGGGGAGCCCGATGGCGGGATCAGGCGGTCTGATCTTCGTCGTGCCCGGGACGAAGCTCGGACGTTGGCCCGGGCCTCCCGCTACAGTCAGGCCGCCGGTGTGCTAGCGGCGGCGGTGGACCGGGCTGGTCGTGCCCTTGGCCACGACAGCGCGGACGTGCTCGCGCTCCGTCTCGATCTGGCGGACCACCTGTTCGAGGGCGGCGACTTCCGCCGCGCCGTGGACGGCTACCGCACGCTTCTCGTCGATCTTGTCCACCGGGACGCTCCGGACAGCGAGCGGGTTCTGCGCTGCCGCCTGCGGGAGGCGACCTGCCGGGCCCTGATCGGTGAGACCGGCCAGGCGCTCGAACAGCTTCGTGGGCTGCTGGAGGACGAGATCAGGGTGTTCGGTGCGGACGACGCCCAGGTCTTCGAGCTGCGACGGCAGATCGGGCTGTTGCAGCTCGGCGCCGGCCATCGGGCGTCGGCCGCCGAGACCCTCTCGGCGCTGCTCGCCGATCTGC
>NZ_CDWRCM010000079.1:8936-12460 GCF_977927585.1 Frankia sp. CcWB2
GGCATCGCCACCGCTCGGTTCGGGCGCCGCACCGGCGGGTCCGTTCGTCCCGGGCGAATTCGTTCCAGGAGAATTCGTCCCGGGCGAAGTGGTCGTGCACCGGTCGTTCACCACCAAGCGGCTCGTCTTCGTCCGCGCGGGTCACGTGGTCGGCCACGATGAGCGCGGGCTGCGGCTGTGGATCCCGCACGGCTGCCCGATGGCCGTCGAGCTGAGCACGGACGGTCGCGGCCTGCGCGACATGCCGTTCGCCGAATGGATCCGCCAATCCACGGTGCTGGTGGAGAGGGCTTGGCCTGGGCCGAACATCCTTATGATGATCCCACCGGCGGGTGCGCACTCGGTGTGGTGGTTCTGGGACCGGCAGGGGCGGTTCGCCCGTTGGTACATCAATCTCGAGGCACCTGCCGTGGCCTGGCGCCACGACGGACTCGTCGGGGTGGACACGACCGACCACGACCTCGACCTGTGGGTCTCCCCGGACCGGACCTGGTAGTGGAAGGATGAGCACGAGCTCGCGGAACGGCTCGCGTTTCCCGAGCACTACTGGGTCACCGACGCGGCGGCGGTGCGGGCCGAGGGCGAGCGGCTGCTGCGGCTCGTCGAGACGGGGGCGTTCCCGTTCGACGGCACCTGGTGCGACTTCCAGCCGGACCCGTCCTGGCGCACACCGGCTACCCTGCCGCCCGGCTGGGACCGCCCGCGGGCGCCGGGCACGACCGGAACCGGCCCGCACTGACGGCGATGTCGACGGCCGGCGATGTCAACAGCCGGCTACGTCGAGAAGGCCCACCCTGACCAGCGGGCCACCGTCACGATAATCGCCGGCCCGGCGGGCGGGGCGGCCTGGTACTGGTCATATCGGGTGATGAGCAGTTCGATGGCAGCAGCGTGTCCGGGTTCGCCCGCCCGGACGATGCGGGCCTCGGCGCCGGTCAGCCGCACGGACCCAGCGTACGAACCCAGCGTACGAACTCACCGTAGGGTCCCACCGGATGGATGCGGCCCCAGGGGGCGGGACGCGATGCGCCGTCCATGCGCCAGACTGGTCAGATGTCCGCCACCCTCGTCGCGTCCGGTCTCACCGTCACCCGCGGTGGGGCGACCGTCCTCGACGGCGTCTCCCTCACCGTCGCGCCCGGCGACCGTCTCGGCGTGGTGGGGCCCAACGGCGTCGGCAAGTCGACGTTGTTGCGTGCCCTCGCCGGGCAGGTGGCGCTCGACGCGGGCCGGGTGGATCTCGCGCCGCCGACCGCCAACGTCGGCCTGCTCCCCCAGGAACCCGACCGCGACCCCGGGGAGACCCTGCGGGCCTTCCTCGCCCGTCGCACCGGCGTCGCCGCGGCGCAGGCCGAGCTCGACGCCGCGACCGAGGCGTTGGCCCTGGGCACGTCCGGGCTCCCTGGCACGTCTGGGGCTCCTGGCACGTCTGGGGTCCCTGGCACGTCTGGGGTCGACGACCGCTACAGCGTCGCCCTGGAGCGGTGGCTGGCGATCGGCGCGGCCGACCTCGACGCCCGCGCCGAGGAGGTGTGCGCCGATCTCGGTCTGCCCGCGGGCGCGCTCGACAGCCCGACGACGGCGTTGTCCGGCGGGCAGGCCGCCCGGGGATCGCTGGCCGGCGTCCTGCTGTCCCGGTTCGACATCACCCTGCTCGACGAGCCCACCAACGACCTCGACTTCGACGGGCTGGAACGGCTCGAGCGGTTCGTCCAAGGCGTGCCCGGGGCGCTGGTCGTCGTCAGCCACGACCGCGAGTTCCTCGACCGCACCATCGACACCGTCGCCGAACTCGATCCGCACCGGCACGGCCTCACCCTCTTCGCCGGCGGATGGACGGCGTACCTGCAGGCCCGCGAGGTCGCGCGGCGTCAGGCCCGGGAGCGGTACGAGGAGTACGCCGGCCAGCGGGCCGATCTCGTCGCCCAGGCGCAACGCCAGCGGGAGCAGGCGGTGCGGGGTTCGGTGCGGGCGAAGCGGCGGATGCCCGACGGTGACCGGGCCGCCAAGGGAGCCCGGATCGAGGCGGCGACGAAGAGCGCGGCCAGGGTCCGGTCCATCGAGTCCCGCCTCGACCGGTTGGCGGAGGTCGAGGAGCCTCGCAAGGAATGGCAGCTGCGCATGTCGATCGCCGCCGCGCCCCGGTCGGGCGATGTCGTCGCGACGTTGACCGGCGCGGTGGTGGCCCGATCGGGCTTCACTCTGGGGCCGGTCGACCTGACGATCGCGTGGGCGGACCGGGTGGTGATCACCGGGCCGAACGGCGGGGGCAAGACGACCATGCTGGGTGCGCTGCTCGGCCGCATCCTCCCGGCCCGGGGGCACCAGGCACTCGGGTCCGGCGTGCGGCTCGGCGAGATCGACCAGGCCCGCGGCCTGTTCCGGGGTGAGGCTACGGCGCTGGCCGTCGCCGAGCGGGCGACCAGCTGGCCGGCGGGCGAGGTGCGCACCCTGTTCGCGAAGTTCGGTCTCGGCCCGGATCAGGTCACTCGGCCGGCGGCGTCCCTGTCGCCGGGAGAACGCACCCGGGCGGGGCTCGCGCTGCTGCAGGCGGCCGGCGTGAACTGCCTGGTGCTCGACGAACCCACCAACCACCTCGACCTTCCGGCGATCGATCAGCTCGAACAGGCGCTGGCCGGCTATGCGGGCACCCTGCTGCTCGTCACCCATGATCGGCGCATGCTCGACACGGTCGCCGTGACTCGCCGGCTGCACGTCGACGGCGGCCTCGTCACCGAGAAGCCCCTCGTCACCGAGAAGCCATTGTGACGGGCCGCTGAGAACGTCAGGAGCCGGTGTTCGGCCAGAATGCCGCCTGGGGGAACGGGGAGTCCGTGGTGGTCGCGGAACCGAGCACGACGTTGTTCGGGGTGACGGCGTTGCCCGCGCTCACCGGTCCTCCGAGGGTGCCCAGATCGGTCAGCCGGCCGCGGTACCAGCGGAACGCGTGGCTGCCTTGACCCGAGGGCGCCGTCCCGCACACCACACCATGATCATTGAGGTCGAGAAGCTCCAGCGGGCCGAGCGGTGAGGTGATCGGGATGCGGCGGCCCGCGATCCACAGGAACCCGCCATCTGACGATCCGAGGCTGCGCACCAGCACCTGACCGAGACTGTTCACGGCGACCGCCTCGCTGTGCAGGTCACTGCCGAGGGTCCCGAGATCGGTCATGCGGCCGCGGTCCCACAGGAACGCGCGGAAATAGCCGTCCGAGGTCTCGCTGGTCCCCACGACCTGCCTGGCGTTGTTCACGTCGGCGACGACGGTCGAGGAACCGCCGAGAGTCCCGAGATCCGACATCGTGCCGGCTGACCAGAGGAACCCGTGGCTGGCGCCCTCCCGGGTGAGGCTGTTACCCGCCACCCTTCCCTGCACCGTGACGGCCACGGCGGAACTCAATGGTCCGCCAAGTGTGCCCAGATCCGTCATCGTGCCGTTTGACCATCGGTAGGCGTGCTGCTCGCCCGTATTGGTGGTGCTGGTCCCCACGATGAATCCGGTGTCGCTGACGTCGACCGCGGTA
>NZ_CDWRCM010000079.1:12734-13147 GCF_977927585.1 Frankia sp. CcWB2
CTGGACCGCCCGCTCTGGGTGGGGGTGCCGCCGAGGAATCCTAGCGACTGATAGATGCCACGGTTCCAGCGGAACGCCTCCCGGCTGTAACGCGTGATGTTCTCGCCGACGACCACGCCGGCCTCGCTCACCGCGGCCGGCCGGCTGTTCCCCGGCAGGCCGTGCACCGTACCGCCGCGGTAGACGAACCCACTGAGCTCGGATGGTGAGGTCTGCCAGTAGCCCGCGAGAAGGCCTGCGGTGTTGCCGCCGGTGAGGAGACCGGAGGCCCCGGTCGGGGATGGAATGTCCACGACGGCGGGTCGGGCGGGCGCAGGTGGGGAGGACGGTGCCGCGGTGGCCGCGTCCGCCGCGGTGGCGGAGCCGAGGTAGCCGAGCGACCAGGGCACGAGAGTCGTGGCCACCGTGGCGGC
>NZ_CDWRCM010000079.1:13172-19012 GCF_977927585.1 Frankia sp. CcWB2
GAATGTCCTTCGATCGTTCATCGCGAAATGATCTCCTCTGGCCGACTGCCACGGTCAGCCATCGACGGTTATCGGCCGACGTCGGTCGACCGGCTGGAGGAGTTCGTGGAGCCATCACGCAATGCCAACTCTCCGAGACCGGAGGATTGCAACATGATCTACCGTCGTCAATCAACGACACGCTGGCGCCATCGGCGGCTCACCCCCTCGGCTCGGCGGTGGCGGTCGGGTGGGCGGTGGCGGTCGGGTCGGGACGAAGCACGATGTTTCACCACCAGGCCGGGTGCACCGGTGGGACACTGACCGGGTGAATGCGCTCGGGACGAGCCGTGACTCCGCGCCGGCAGCGATGCCCTCTGACGCCCGGCGGATCCTCGTCGTCGGCAGCGGCGGGGCGGGCAAGAGCACCCTGGCGCGCGAGCTCGCGCGCCAGACCGGACTGCCGCTCGTGCATCTCGACCGGTACTTCTGGCAACCGGGATGGGTCGAGACACCCACGGCGCAATGGCGGTCCGTCGTCGCCGACCTCGTCGCCGAGCCCGCATGGGTGATGGACGGGAACTACGGCGGCACGCTGGACCTGCGCATTCCCGCCGCCGACCTCATCGTGTTCCTGGACCTGTCGCGGCGGATCACCATCCCACGAGTACTGCGACGCTGGGCACGGTGGCACGGACGGAACCGTCCCGACCTCGCCGCGGGCTGCCCGGAACGGCTCGACCTCGCTTTTCTCACCTGGCTGTGGAGATATCCGAGTACCAGCCGCAACCGTCTCGCCGACAGCATCGCCGAACACCACGCCGGACACCGGGTCGTTCGCCTGTCTACCCCGCGTGAGGTTCGTCTCTGGCTGGCCGCCGTGGCCTATTCGGGAGTTCCAGCGGCCCGCCGGTGACGGCCAACCGGCTGTGCCCGGTCATCGGCTAGCCGTCGCCCGACCGTCGCCCGGTGAATTTGGGGGACCTGAGCACGGTCTGCGGTCCCTGGACCGTGCCTTGCTCCCCACAATGTGGCCGCCGTCGGCGTTTCCCGCGCCCGAGGGTTCCCCGCGGTGGTGGGTATGACGGTACTGGGCACCTGTGCGCTCTGTTGGCGTAGCGTGCTCGCTCGGGCTCCGCCGGACGCCGGGGGACCGCGCCAGGGGCCGGGGAGACCGCGCCGGACGCCTGGCTGACCCGGGCATGACCCGGATCGGAGACCGGGTAGAACCCGGGCATGATCTGACGACCGTGACGCGAAGGGCCGATAGTGAGCGCAGTGATCATCGACGGCAAGGCCGTCGCCCGCAGAGTGCGTGAGAACGTGGCCAGGGAGGTCGCCGAGTTCCGCGACCGGACCGGCCTCCAGCCCGGCCTCGCGACCGTGCTCGTGGGTGATGACCCCGCGTCCGCGGTGTACGTCGGCGGCAAGCGTCGGGCCTGCCTCGAGGCCGGCATGGCCGACCTGCATCAACACCTGCCGGCCGACACCTCCCAGGAGAAGGTCGCGGCACTCCTGGACGATCTTGCCGCCGATCCGGCTGTGTCGGGTATCCTGCTGCAGCTTCCGGTGCCCGAAGGCTTGGACGGGGCCGCGCTCGTCGGCCGGATCCCACCCGGGAAGGACGTTGACGGGCTCACCACCGCCAGCGTCGGTCTGCTCGCCCGGGGTCTGCCGGGTCTGCGGCCCTGCACACCGTCCGGAATCATCGAGTTGCTGGACTCCTACGATGTCGAGTTGTCCGGTACGCCCACGGTTGTCGTCGGTCGTTCCGAACTGGTCGGTCGTCCGGTGGCACAGCTGCTGGTGGGACGTAATGCGACTGTAACTATCTGTCACTCCCGTACGCGGGACTTGGCGGCGGTCTGTCGCGGCGCCGACGTGCTCGTCGTCGCCGCGGGAAAACAGGCGATCATCGGCGTCCACGCGGTGAAGCCAGGCGCCACCGTCATCGACGTCGGCATGCACCGGACCCCGCAGGGTCTGCGGGGCGACGTGGATTTCGAGGCGGTGCGCGAGGTGGCCGGGAAACTGACCCCGGTGCCGGGCGGGGTGGGGCCGATGACGATCGCGATGCTGCTGCGCAACACCCTGCTCGCTGCGCAGGCCGCCGCCGGGGCTGACGGTCCGGGCTGACGGTCACCACGAGCCGCTTGCCGCACCGAGTCACACCCCGGACTTGCGGGTCACATCCCTGACGTGAAGGTTTTCATCGGTTCTTCGCCCGTCGGCCGGTGGGGCCGACGGGTTCTGTCGGTGGCATGCGCCAGAATCGCCATCGTTGGGACAGGATGTGCGTTCGGCGTGGGGAGACGGGCATGACCAGCGGGGACGAGTCCGAGGTCGGGGGCGGCGGCGGGTCGGCGGCACGGGCGGAGACCCCGCCGGCAGCACCATCCCCGCCAGCGCCAGCAGCACCGTCCCCGCCGGCAGCACCATCCCCGCCAGCGCCAGCAGCACCGTCCCCGCCGGCAGCACCATCCCCGCCAGCGCCAGCACCACCAGCGGCACAGTTCCCGCCGGGGCCGGCCGTCGCCGGGGCCGATGCGGTGCGGAACGCTCCCGGGGACGGCAACGGTACCCCGGCGGATTCCGCTTCCGGCCCCGCTTCTGCTTCCGGCCCCGCCGGTTCCGGTGGCCGTCCGGCGCGCGCCCGCCGGCCACGCATCGTCTACGTCTTCGCTCCTGGCTGTCGGCTGGCTCCTGCTCGGCGGCGTCGACGGATCCTACCAGGGCAAGCTCAGCGAGGTCCAAAAGAACGACAACGCCGCCTACCTCCCGAACTCGGCCGAGTCGACCAAGGTCGACACCGCGTCGCGGCAGTTCCGCTCTGTGCAGACGATTCCCGGCTTCGTCGTCTACGATCGCCAGGGCGGGCTGACCGCGCAGGACAAAGCTAAGATCACCGCCGACGTGAGGTCCTTCGCCGGGATCCACGGGGTGGACGCCGGTCAGCTCGGGCCGCCCCAGTTTGCCCGCAACGGCGCTGTGGCCGCCGTGGCCGTGCCGCTCGTCGCCCAGGACGGCGGCCGGGAGGTCAAGGGTGATGAACTCGTCGACGTCGAGAAGGCTGTCGTCGCGGTCGCCCGCGACGGGGCACCGGCCGGTCTCGCCGTGCACCCGGCCGGGCCGGGGGTCTGCTCGTCGCCTTCATCGAGGCGTTTTCCGGCATCGATGGGCTGTTGCTGCTCGCCGCGGGCCTTGTCGTCGTGGGCATCCTGCTGTTCGTTTACCGCAGCCCGGTGCTGTGGTTCTTCCCGCTGTTCAGCGCGGTGCTCGCGCTCGGCGTCTCGGCGCTGATTATCTACCCGTTGGCCAAGAACGACGTCCTCACCCTCAACGGGCAGAGTCAGGGCATCCTGTCGGTGCTGGTCATCGGCGCCGGCACCGACTACGCACTGCTGCTGGTGAGCCGCTACCGGGAGGAGTTGCACACCTACCCCAGCCGGGTCCAGGCGATGATTGCGGCCTGGCGGGGCGCCGCTCCGGCGATCATCGCCTCGGCGGCGACGGTGATCCTCGGTCTGCTCTGCCTGATCCTCGGTGAGCTGAACTCCACCCGCAGCCTCGGGCCGGTAGCGGCGATCGGCATCGCCTGTACGGCCTTGATCATGCTAATCTTCCTGCCGGTGTTCCTGGTGATCGCCGGACGCTGGATCTTCTGGCCTCGCATTCCCCGCGTCGACCACCAGGCCGACCTCACCGGTCACGGTCTCTGGGCACGCTTCGCCGGGGGCCTCGTCCGCCGGGCCCGGTGGGCCTGGATCGTCACGACGGTCGTGTTGCTGGCCTGCTCGTCCCTGATCGTCACCCTGAAAGTCGACGGCCTGTCGACGACGGACAGCCTGACGGGGCGGCCGGAGGCGATCGTCGGCCAGGAGATCTTCGACGCCAACTTCAGCCAGGGGGAGGGCGCCCCGGCCGTCATCATCACCAACACCGCTGCCGCCGCGGACGTCATCGCCGCCGTTCGGAAGGTCGACGGCGTCGCCACCGCTCCCGGCTCGGTCTGCGTGGAGGTCGACTACCCCAAACTCGCCGCCCGGTCGGCGTCCGGCGGGCGCCCGGCGGCGAGGGGTCCCGACGGCTGCGCACCCGCGTCGGTCCAGGTCGCCCCGGTCGACGGTCGAATCGCCATCGACGCCGCCATCGTCTACCGCTATGACACCGCCGAGGCTTACAACACGATCACTGAGATCCGACGGGTCGTCCGGGAGGTGCCCGGGGCGGACGCCCTGGTCGGTGGCCAGTCGGCGATCAATCTCGACACCCAGAACGCCTCGCGCCACGACCGCAATCTGATCATCCCGATCGTGCTGGTCGTCATCCTCCTTGTGCTCGGCGTCCTGCTGCGGGCACTGCTCGCCCCGGTCCTCCTGATCGCGACGGTGGTGCTCTCGTTCGCCGCGACGCTGGGCGTGAGCGCGGTGGTGTTCAACCACGTCTTCGGGTTCGCCAACGCGGATCCCGGCTTCCCGCTGTTCGCGTTCATCTTCCTCGTCGCCCTGGGGATCGACTACAACATCTTCCTGATGACCAGGGTCCGGGAGGAGACCCTCATCCACGGCACCCGTAGCGGCATCGTGCGCGGCCTCGCGGTCACGGGCGGGGTCATCACCTCGGCCGGGATCGTCCTCGCCGGGACGTTCGCCGTACTCGGCGTCCTCCCGCTGGTCTTCCTGGCCCAGTTGGGTTTCTCGGTGGCCTTCGGGGTGCTGCTGGACACGGTTCTGGTCCGCTCGGTCCTCGTGCCGGCACTGAGCCATGACCTCGGTCCGAAGATCTGGTGGCCCTCGAAGCTCTCCCGACACGCACTCGCCCGGCCCGGCCTCCGCGCCAGGACCGAAGCCAACGCACGTCCCTGATGCCCGGGCACCCGACGACTGCTGGTGACGTGCTGTAGTCGCCGGCCAGGGTGGCAGGAGGCGCACCCGCCGCCTGGAAAG
Source organism: Frankia sp. CcWB2 (assembly GCF_977927585.1). NCBI lineage: Bacteria > Bacillati > Actinomycetota > Actinomycetes > Frankiales > Frankiaceae > Frankia > Frankia sp. CcWB2. Next base: position 18,098 of record NZ_CDWRCM010000079.1, read on the forward strand.
ATCTCGTTCCGCCCAAGGAACTGGATCCTCGTCCCGTGGCGATCCGGGCTGCCCTATCGGCCCCCCGTCCTCGGCGGAGGGTGCCGGACCCAGCCGCACGGGAACGGACTTTCGATGCCGGTGAGGCGGGGCCGGGGACACCACGCGGGCAGCGGGGCTGGCCGCCGGGCCTTACGGGACGCTACGAGACACGCACGGGCTCGGACGGGTGCTCGACCCGCCAGTCGATGTAGTCCCCGAACTCCTCCCAGTCGAAGTTCACCGCCTGCGCGGCGCGATCCTCGTCGTCCCGCAGCCGTAGGCCTTCGTCGAGGCGGTCCCGGGTCGCCTCCTGCCCGGTCTCGGGGATACCCAACAGGTAGCCGATGGTGCGCATGGGCATCTGCGCGCCCAGGTCTTTGATGAAGTCGAATCGGTCGATGCCGACGAGGGAATCGAGGCAGCGTGCGCAGAACTCGCGGATCTTCGGCTCCAGCGCGTTCATCTTCCGGGGAGTGAAAACCTTTGTCAGGAGGCTGCGGTGGCTGCTGTGGATCGCTGGGTCCTCGAAGAGGATGATGCCCGAACGGCTGATCGCCGGCATATCCTTACTTCCTTGGGTGATGAGGTGAGACACCCGGCCCGCGACCGCGCCGGTGGAGTGAACGTCGCGGAGTAAGTCATCGTCTCCGGCGCTCCTCCGGGGCAACGAAGCCTTCTGCGCCCGGTCGGACTGCCGCAAATACCCGCGGTACCGCTTCTTTCCGACGTGAATCCCGAGGGGTGACAGGGTCGGTCAGGTGGTCAGGAAATCTTTTCCAGCTGGACCGGTAGCCCGTCCCGTGGAACAGGTAGCGGGAAACGGTCTAATGATATCCGGTAGCCCGGTGCCAGGCTCCACCGGTACCGCAGCAGCATCTGGTGCAGGATCGCCGG
>NZ_CDWRCM010000080.1:0-492 GCF_977927585.1 Frankia sp. CcWB2
ACCCTGGGCGGCGGGATCTCGGCCGAACGGGGCTGGGGGCGCGAGGGCGAGTCGTTCGTCGTGGCCGAGGAACTCGCCGCCTACGGCGTCGGGCCGGCCTGGTTCGGGCTCGGCGACCGCGACCTCGCCACCCACCTGGTGCGTACCCGGATGCTCGACGCCGGCTACTCCCTCTCGGACGTGGTCCGGGCACTGTGTGAGCGGTGGAAGCCGGGGGTACGGCTGCTGCCGATGTCGGACGAGCGGGTCGAGACCCACGTGGTGATCTCGGACGCCGACGGCCAGCGCGCGGTGCACTTCCAGGAGTGGTGGCTGCGGCTGCGTGCCGCCGTGCCGGCACAGGCGATCATCCCGGTGAACGCGGAAAAGGCCAAGCCCGCGCCCGGCGTCCTGGCCGCCATCGCCGACGCGGACGTCGTACTGCTCCCCCCATCGAATCCGGTCGTCTCGATCGGCACCATCCTCGCCGTTCCCGGGATCCGCTCGGCCGTG
>NZ_CDWRCM010000080.1:829-5753 GCF_977927585.1 Frankia sp. CcWB2
GCGGGATGGCGGACGCCTGCCTGGCTGCCATCGGCGTCGAGACCTCCGCCCAGGCGGTGGGCGTGCATTACGGAGGCCGGGGGCGCACCGCCGCGACGGGGCACGGGACGGCCCCGCGCCCGGGAGCCGGGACGGCGGACGGACTGCTCGACGGCTGGCTCGTCGACACCGCCGACGCCGGCGCGACCGTTCCCGGCGCGACCGTGGCCGCGGCACCCCTGCTGATGACCGATCTGAAGGCCACGGTGGCGATCGTCCGGGCGGCTCTGGAGCTCGCCGGTGTCTGAGCGCAGCGCGGAACGGGCGCTGCGCGTGTTCCCGCTCACCGGCATCGGCGAGGTCCGTCCCGGCGACGATCTCGCCGTCCTGGTGGCCTCGGCCGCCCGGACGCACGGCCCGGCACTCGCCGACGGCGATGTCGTCGTGGTCACCTCAAAGATTGTTTCGAAGGCCGAGGGACGGCTCGTCACGGTGTCCGGCGACCGCGAGGAAGCCAGGCAGGCCATGATCGACAGTGAATCGGTGCGCGAGGTCGCCCGGCGCGGCCCGACCCGGATCGTCGAGACGCACCACGGTTTCGTCCTCGCCAGCGCGGGGGTCGACGCGTCGAACATCGCCAAGGACTCCCTCGCCCTGCTCCCGGTGGATCCGGACGCCAGCGCCAGGCGGCTGCGGTCGGGCCTGGCCACCGTACTCGGCGTGGATGTCGCCGTCGTCGTCACCGATACCGCCGGACGGCCGTGGCGACGCGGCCTGACCGACATCGCCATCGGGGTGGCCGGCATGGCGGCGCTGCGCAGCCACGTCGGCGACCTCGACGGCTACGGCAACGAGCTGGGGATGACCGAGGTGGCCGAGGCCGACGAGCTCGCCGCGGCCGCCGACCTCGTCAAGGGCAAGCTGGGCGCCACGCCGGTGGCGGTCGTCCGCGGCTACGGCCGGCTGCCCGACGACGGCACCGGCGGGCGGGCACTGCTGCGTCCCGCGGGTGAGGACATGTTCCGCCTCGGCACCCTCGAGGCGCGCCGGGCGGCGCTGCGCGAGCGGCGCACCGTGCGGGACTTCTCCGACACCCCGGTCGACCCGGCCGCGGTTGACCGGGCGATCGCGGCGGCATTCACCGCCCCGGCCCCGCACCACACCACACCATGGCGTTTCGTGATCGTGACCGAGCGACGCGCGGCGCTGCTCGACGCGATGGCCGAGACCTGGGCGGACGATCTACGACGCGACGGGTTCGGCGAGGCGGCCGTCGAGCGTCGGCTCCGGCGCGGCGAGGTGCTGCGGCGTGCCCCACTGCTGATCGTTCCGATCATGGTCCTCGACGGCGCGCATCCCTATCCGGACGCCCGCCGCGCCGCCGCCGAGGAGCGGATGTTCACCGTCTCCGTCGGGGCCGGGGTGCAGAACCTGCTCGTCGCCCTGGCCACGGAGGGTCTGGGGTCGTGCTGGGTATCGTCGACGCTGTTCTGCCCGGAGGTGGTCACCCGGGTGCTCGACCTGCCGGCCGGTTGGGCGCCGATGGGCACGGTCGGGGTCGGGCACGCCGCCGCGCCCGTACCCGCCCGACCGGACCGCGATACCGCGGCGTTCGTCCTCCACCGCTGACCTCGTGGCCGGCCCGTCCCGGGTGGCCCGGTCCCGGGATGATCCGTGACGCCACGGTCACGGTGCAGCGTGGCGAGACAGGGCGTGTCCGGTGGTGTTCGGCGGGTCGGATCCATCCTGCCCGGACGACGTGGTTCAACACTTCGTAGGATCAGCTGTCGTGGGTAAGAAGAGCGTCGAACGCAACACCCGGCTCGAGCAGTTGCGCCGTGAACAGAAGCCCAGGGAACGCCGCCGCGCGCTGCTCATCTACGGGACGTCGGGGCTCGTCGCCGTCGCGCTCCTCGTCGGCATCATCATCTACAGCGTCGCGGACAGTAGATCGAAGAACGAGGCCCGCAAGGTCGGCTACGTCGCGCCGGCCTCGGCGGCCGCCACCGCGGCCGGGTGCACCGGCACGGCGAACGACCCGTTCCGCGGCTCGACGCACGTCAGCACAGCGGTCACATACGAGGCGTCACCGCCGTCCTCGGGTAACCACAACCCCGACCCCCTGCCCGACGGCATTCCCTTCTACAACCCGAACTCGGGCATCTCGGCGGAACGTGCCGTACACAACCTCGAACACGGCTTCGTGATCGGCTGGTACGACAAGAGCCTGCCGGGGGATCAGGTCGACAAGCTGCGCAAGCTCGCGGCGAATGCCGGGCCGCGGTTCATCGGTATGCCCTGGACCCGGAGCACCTTCGTCGACAACAAGCACTTCGTCCTGACCGCCTGGGACCGCACCCAGCGATGCTCGACGGTCTCCGCGGACGTGATCAAGGATTTCGTCACCAAGCATGCGAACCCGGACGCCGCCGGGGCCACCTGGGACTCACCGACCGCTCCGGAGTCCGGCGCGGCGGGCGGCACCCTGAACGTGACGGCGGACGGCCCCCTGGTGGATCCGGGCGCGGCCGCCTCCCCGCTCCCCGGCGCGGGCACCATGCCGCTGTCGCCCACCACCCCGACCCCGGCACCCTGACCCTCCCCGGCACCCTGACCCTCCCCGGCACCCTGACCCTCCCCGGCGCGGCGACACGGCACAGGACAAGTCAGCTCCCGCCGTGGCGGATCGGCATCAGCAGGTAGCGGTAGGCGCCCTCGTCAACGGCGCCGCGGCCGCTGTCCTTGCCGGTGAGCACCGCGGGTTTCGCGGCGGCCTCGGCCGGATCGGCGTCGACGAACCCGATCGTCGCCTGATCGTCCTCGACGGCACCGAGCCCGTCCAGCAGGTAGGACGGGTTGAACAGCACCGAGAGCTCGGGACCTGCGTACTCGACCGGAATCGTCTCGCTGGCCTGTGCGCCACCGCCGTCCCCGGCCTCGGCGACGACCTGGTCGCGGGTGAACGTGAACCGCAGCGGCCCGGTGCGGGTGGCGACGACAGCCACCCGGCGGACCGCCGCGGCGAGCGCCGCGGTCTGCGCGGTGACGACGAGCGCGGCCGCCTCGGGCAGGAGCTTGCGGTAGTTGGGAAACGTCCCTTCGATGAGTCGGACGATGGTCTGCCGGCCGCCGGCGACGAGGCCGAGCCGGGCGCCGGACGGATCGTCGAGGTCCAGGCCAATCATGATGCGGGAGGCCGACGTCGGCATGCGGGCCACCTCGGCGAGAACCTTGGCGGGCACGTGCGCGAGCGCCCACGGATCGTCGACTGTCGGCTGCCAGGGTATGCCGCGTACCGCGAGCCGGTACCGGTCAGTGGCGGCGAGGGTCAGCCCGCGCCCGGAGATCTCCATCCGGACCGCGGTGAGCACGGGCATGGTCTCGTCCCGGCCGGCCGCCGGGGCGACCTGACCGACCGCGGACGCGAACCCGAGCGTGTCCACCTCACCGATCGGTCCGGGAAAGCTGGGGAGCTTCGGGTAGTCGCCCGGGTCCATTAACGGCACGGTGAAACGGACGCTGCCGCAGCGCAGGACCAGCCGGTCACCGTCGACCACGACGTCGACCGTCGTCGCGGGCAGGCTGCGCACGATGTCCGTGAGGAGCCGGCCGGGCACCAGCACCCGCCCCGGTTCGTCCACCGAGGCCGCGACCGGAGCCCGCACCGCCACCTCCGTGTCGTACGCGCAGATCGTCAGGACCGAGGCCGTGGCCGGCCCCTGGCGCGCCGCGGAACCAGGAGACGCCGCGGAACCCGACGGCAGGGGAACCGCGGCGGGCGCCGACGCCGGGGCGCCATGGCCCGCGGTGAGCAGGATGCCGGTCAGGACGTTCCGGGCCGGGCCCGGCCGGTTGGGTAGATGCCGAGCGGCCCAGCCGGTCGCGTCGGCGAACGCGTCGCGTTCCACGCTGAACCTCATGAGTGCGATTGTCCTCGGCCACGGCGCGGAATCGCCGCATTCAGCGGGCGGTGTTTGTTCCCCGTCCGTGGATGTCCGCGAGATCTCCGCCCGGACGGGCCGCAGCCGCCGCGTCGTGAGGAGAGGCGGCGGCGCTACCAGTGGTCCGCCGCCGCCCGCAACCGGTCGGCTGCGCTCAGGTGCGGTCCGAGCTGAATCGCACAGCGCCCGCCGAGAGGACGGCTCCGGGGAACACGCGCGCCCCGGACCGCAGCTCGTTGCCTCGCTCGATCCGTGCCCCGTCGCCGATGACCACCCCGTCGAGCGCGACACCGGAGCCGATCACCGCGTCCCGACCGATCACGCTGTCCCGCACGACCGCCCCGGCCTCGATGACCGCACCGTCGAACAGCACGGCACCGTCGATCGCGGCACCCGCGCCGACCCACGCACCGGTCCCGACGGTCGCCCCGCCACCGATCTTGGCGTCGGCGGCCACGACAGCACCGGGCAGCACCAGGCAGTCCCCGACCGGCCCCGGCAGCGCCGACGACGCCATCCGGCCGGTCACCAGATCGCGACTGCCCTGCACGAACGCCGCGGGAGTTCCGAGGTCGAGCCAGTAGGTGTCATCCGGGTAACCCATGACCGTCGTGCCGGCGGCCAGCAGTCCCGGGAAGGTCTCCCGCTCGACCGAGACCGGTCGTCCCGTCGGGATCGTGTCGATGACGGACCGCCGGAACACGTAGCACCCAGCGTTGATCAGATTGGTGGGCGGGTCCGGGGTCTTCTCCAGGAAGGCGGTGACGCGACCATCGTCGTCGACGGGCACGACCCCGAAGGCACGCGGGTCCACCACCCGGGTCAGATGCAGGGTGACCGCCGCGCCGGTCCCCGTGTGCCGCGCGACGAGGGCCTGGACGTCCAGACCGGCGAGGATGTCACCGTTGAAGATCACGACCGGATCGTCCGGTCCCCCGTGGAGCCGCTCGGCCACGTTGCGGATCGCGCCGCCCGTGCCCATCGGCTCGGTCTCGGTGACGTAC
>NZ_CDWRCM010000080.1:5842-6952 GCF_977927585.1 Frankia sp. CcWB2
CCAGCTGGAGTCCGTGCGCCGAGCCGTCCCCGAAGTACTCCTCGAAGACCTCCGCCCGGTACGAGGTGGCGAGCACCACCCGGTCGATTCCCGCGTCTCGCGCGCGAGCCAGCATGTGCGCGGTGACCGGCACCCCCGCGACCGGCAACATCGGCTTCGGTGCCGACATCGTGAGCGGTCGCAGGCGGGTCCCCTGACCGCCGACAAGCATCACTGCGTCCATGGGGCGTCAGTGTCGCAGAACACGCGGTGGGCGCTGAAAACGGATCGGGGTCGGGACCATACGACGAACGGCATGCCATGGTTTCGACACGTTGCGTCGGACCGGGGTTCACCGAGCCGTCCGGATATCCCAAACATCTCGGACATCCAGGACATCCTCAACTACCAGCGACTCGGCTACCAGCGACTCGACTGCCGGCCATCGGCCGGCCGCGGTCCGCTCAGGCGCCCCGCGCGGCACCGCCCCGGGGAAGCAGATCGGCGGAACGGGTCGCCTTCGCCCCCGCGCTGTCCCGGGCGAAGATCAGCGCGAGCAGCAGCCGGACCACGAGACCGACCCCGAGCAGCAGCCGCAGCGGCGCGCGCGCGTTGCCGGGGTACTGCCGGGACAGGTAGCGGAACATGCTGCGGTGATGAGCCAGCACCATCCGCCGTGACGACCGCTTCGTCGAGTGCCCGCCGAGGTGCTCGACCACCGCGGACGGCACGTACACCGACTGCCAGGACACCTCGCCGACGCGGCGGCCGAGGTCGACGTCCTCCATGAACATGAAGTAGGACTCGTCGAACCCGCCGACCGCCTCGAACGCCTCCCGGCGCAGCAGCTGGCAGGAACCGGACAACCAGCCGGCGGTCATCTCCCGGGGGAGGCCCCGCTCCCGCCGGTAGGAGGCCGTCCACGGATTCGTCGGCCAGCACCAGCCGAACAAGGCGTGCCCCACCCCGCGGCCGAGAGAGGGCAGGTCCCGGGCCGAGGGGTAGAGCGCCCCGTCCGGATTGATGATCCCCGGGCCGAAGGCCCCGCCCCCCGGCCAGCGGTCGGCCGCGACAATCAGTTCGTCGACCGCACCGGGCGCGAAGGAGATGTCGGCATTGGAGATCACCAGC
>NZ_CDWRCM010000080.1:7321-19028 GCF_977927585.1 Frankia sp. CcWB2
CAGGGCCCGCGGGCTCCGGCGGCACCACGGTTGACCGCGGTGCCGTAGCCGAGGTTGCGACCCGGGCGCGCCAGGCGCACCTCGGCCCGCTCGGCGGCCGCCCTCGTGCCCTCGTCGAGGTGCGGCGAGTTGTCCACCACGACGACCTCGTAGGGCCGCGTGGTCGCCTTCGCCAGCGAGTCGAGGAAGGCGCCGATCACCTCCCCGGACCGGAAGGTCACGACGACAACCCGGATCTCCGGATCCACACCCATGTCTCGCCCGCCCGTTCTCGCCCACCGCTGGTCGCCCGACACGTTCCCGTGACGACGCACGGCACCTTGCACCGAGGAGACCGTAGCGCGCCCTTTGCGGCGTTCCTCGCCCCGGGGCCGGGCCGACGGGCGCCTCAGCGCTCGGCGACCGCCCGCGCGTAGCTCGCGAGATGCGCCTCGGCGCTGGCCGCCCAGGTGAACTCCCGGGCCCGGGCGAGACCGGCCTGACCGAGCTGCCTGCGCCGCTCGGCGTCATCGAGCAGGGCGCCCATCTCCCGGGCGATCGAGCCGGCGTCCGGCTGGGTGTAGGCGACGGCATCGCCGCCGACTTCCGGCAGCGACAGGCGCGGCGTGGTGAGAACCGGGGCGCCGCAGGCCATCGCCTCCAGCACCGGCAGCCCGAAGCCCTCACCGTGCGAGGGATACGCCACCAGTGACGAACCTCCCAGATAGCCCGGCAGGTCGGAGAAGCGCAGATAACCCGGCCGGATCACCCGCAGGTGGCTCGGCACCGAGGCGACGGCGGCATCGACGTCGTCGTCCCAGCCGGAGCCGCCGGCCAGGACGAGCGCGGGCGGCTCGTCCCGCCAGTGCACCGCCTCGGCCCAGCCCCGGATGAGGTTCGGCACGTTCTTGCGCGGCTCCAGCATCCCGAGGAACGCGACGTAGCGCGAGTCGCCAAGCCCGAGCCGGCGGCGCACCCGCCGCTTGTCCTCCTCGGTCGGCGGATGGAAGGTCGACGTGTCGACGCCGTGGTAGGCGACGTCGGTGGTCGTCGGCTCCCCGTCGAGCACCCGCACCAGCTCGTCCCGGGTGGCCTTCGAGGGGACGATGATCCGGACCGCCCGGCGCACCGCGGTGCGCATCGCGGACCGGAAGAACGTGCCCTTCACCGCGGTGTGCATGTCGGGCTCGGTGAAGAAGGTGACGTCGTGAATCGTCACGCACACGGGCTGGTGCGCCCGCAACGGCATCGTGTAGTGCGGTGAATGGATGACATCGGCATTCACCTGTTCGGCGACCAGTGGCAGCCCGGTCTGTTCCCAGGCCAACCGCGCGGGCCGGTGGGCGATGGCCGCCGGCCCGGACAGAACGGTGGCGTGTGGAGCCATCCGGCTGTAGCGTTCCTCATCCGACCGTTGGCAGACGAGCGCCATGTCCGCGCCGGTCGTGCCCAGCGCCGCGACCAACCCGTCGACATAACGCCCCACGCCACCACGGTCGGCCGGGACCGAAGTGGCGTCGACGAGCACCCGGGGTCCCACGGCGCTCCCTCCCTGACGCGCCACCCGCGACGGGGTGGTCGCTTGCTTCACGGTGACCGCTTGCTTCTCAACGGGGGCAACACTACGCCCGCCCGTCGTCGGCGACGGACACGGCGGGGGAACCGCTGACTCGACGGTAGAGCGCCCACGTCGCCAGTGCTGCCCCTTTCCAGGTAAATGACCGGGCACGAAGGCGTCCAGACTCCGACAGCCGCCCCCGCAGGCCCGGATCGCCCATGACCTTCGCCACCGCGGCGCCCAGCGCGGCCGGGTCGTCCACCCCGACTACCACGGCGGCGCCCCCACCGACCTCGACCAGCGCGGGGGCATCCGAGACGATGACCGGCACACCGTGCGCCATCGCCTCGACGACCGGCAGCCCGAAGCCCTCCGACCGGCTCGGCGCGAGCAGTACGCCCGCACGGGACAGGACCACGGCGAGATCCTCGTCACTGAGCCGCCCAAGGGTGCGCACCCGGTCCGCGCCCAGACCGTGCCTGGCCGCCGCCGCGCGCACGTCCAGCCCACCCCAGCCGGTCGCGCCGACGTGGACCAACGGCAGGCCCGGATCGCCCGGTCGTCGCAGCGCCGCGAGCGCGGTGTCGAGGCCCTTACGGGGTTCGAGCGTGCCGAGGGTGAGTAGATAACGCCCTGGAGGGGGTAGCCCCATCCGCGCGGCGCGGGCGTCGGCATCGGGCGGAACCCGGACCACGGCGTCGGCGACTCCCTCCCCGATCGCGTGCAGGCGGTCTTCGGGGATCGGCAGATGCCGGGCGATCTCGGCCGCCACCGCGAGCGTCGGCACGACGATCGCGTCGGCGTGGCGTGCGGCCCGTTCGCCCATCAGCCGGTGCCACCGGACCCCGTGCGGGGTCAGGGTCTCGGGATGCGTCCAGGGAACGGCGTCGTGGATCGTCACGACGAGCTTCGGGCGCGGCCGGCGCCGGTCCAGGGCATCACCCAGGGCCGGCGCGACGGTTCCGGAGGCCCAGGAAGCCAGCGACGGACGGGGCGGCGCGCCGGAAAGTCCGGAAGGTGGAGATGAGTCCACATAACCCGGAGAGCGCCGATAATCCGGAGAACGCCGGGAGTCACCGGACCGTCGCCCGCGCCGGGACCCGGTCCGAGAACCGGTCCGGTCGTCGAGGCCGCGCAGGGCGTCCGCCACCGAACCGGTCACGAACCCCCGGGTGCCACCCGCGGGTGGCACCAGCAGGGTCGGAGCGTGAATGACGTCCACCCCTGTCGGAGCCGGGCCCACGCCACACGCCCAGGCCACGGCGAGTGCGCGGCGAGGCAGACCAAGTCGGAACGGACCGAAGACGCCGGGCAACACGGCCGGACCGACCTCCCGGCGCCCGGCACACCACCCGGTCACCCGGTCCTCGGGGGCGGCGGTGCGGGCGAGCGCCGCCGCGAGCTCGGCGGAGTAGCGCCCGGTCCCGCCAGGAACCGGCGCGAGCAGCTGCTCGACAAGGAAACCCACACGCACGGGTCACAGTCTGCCCCTGCCTCCTCCATTCCCGGACAGCCGGGGCCGGTGGGCCGGCGGGGTCAGCGGCCGCAGGCGCGCAGGGCCGCGAGTGCCATCACGGCGCAGGAGATCCCGCCGACCAGGTATCCCCAGCCCCGATGGCCGAAGAGCGCGAACCCGGCACCCATCCCGGCCACGATCAGCCCGAACAGCAGCACGGTCAGGACGACGGCGAGGATGCGCTGGTTACGCAGGGAGGTGGGGGGCGGCGGCGGGCCCGTCCGCGGCCCGTGCTCCGGCTGCCGGCGCGGTTCACGGCCGGGGCCCGGGCGTGCCGACCGGCCGGCGGACGCCATCGTTCAGCCCTCCCGTTTGCGGGCGTGGGTGAGTACGACGCTGCCCGCGGTGTCGGGAGCCCGCCGGTCCGACAGGGCGACGGCCGGCGAGAGCACGGCCGCGGCGTTCCATCCCGTCCTGCCGCCCTTGGCGGACAAGGTCAGGTAGAGCCGCTCGGCGCGTTCGCTGCGGAACATGTACGTCTGCCGAATGACCTCGAGCCCGACATCGTCGAGCAGCTTGGCGAGATGGTCGCCGGAATAGGTGTGCCTGACGTGGTAGCACTCGCGGTGCCGGTCGAACAGATCCGGCCAGGACGCCGCCCGGGTGAGGGCGTCGGCAGACATCACCAGGTCGCCACCCGGACGCAGCACCCGCGCCATCTCGGCAAGCGCGGCCGGCCCATCGTCGAAGTGCTCGATGGCGCAGACCGACATGACGACGTCGAACGTGGCCGCGGCGAACGGCAGTGCCAAGGCGTCCCCCTCGACGAGCCCGGGATGCCCGCGCAGCCGGCGACCGAACTGCAGCTTGTGCCGGGCGAGGTCGAGGCACACCGCCCGAGCCCCGCGACGGACGGCCTGGCCGGCCCAGTAGCCGTCACCGCCGGCCACATCGAGCAGGGTGCGCCCGGCCAGTTCCCCCGCCCACGACAGCAGGGTGCCGACCTCCCGGCGACGCATGACATGTACCTGATGGCCCACGAAGGCGAGGGCGTCGTCCCGCACCGGGCTCACAGGTCGGCCCCGCCCATCCGGTCAGCCCGGCCCATCCGGTCAGCCTTGCTCATTCCAGTCCGCCTTCCGAGTCCACGATTCACGCGTGGTCCACGATCCAGGGATGGGCCGTGACCCATGGATGGGCCGTGACTCGCGCATACGCCACGGCTCAGGTGTGCCCAAGCGCGCCCAACGTCACATCAAGGTAACGCTCCCACGCCCCGTCGATGTCCGGCGGTATGACCTTCGAGCGCAGCCCGGCGAGCACGCCGGGCTCGTAGAGCCGCCGCAGCGCCACCGCCAGCGCCTCCGCGTCGTCGGGCGGCACGAGTAGACCGTCCACGCCGTCGCGGACCGTGGTGGCGAGTGTTCCCATCGTGGTCGCCACGACCGGCACGCCGTGCAGGTGCGCGAGATCGACGTTCTGCGACGCCGTTCCGGCCCGGTAGGGAAGCACCAGGGCGTCGGCACCGGCAAACAGCGCGGGCACCTCCGCCGCGTCGACATAGCCCGACCGCAGGTCCACCCGGGTGGCCAGGCCGAGCTCCTCGACCAGCCGGGCGGTCTCCCCCGTCCCGCCCCAGAACTCGCCGGCGACGGTGAGACGAACGTCCGCCGGCCCGCGGGCCAACGCCCGCAGCAGGACGTCCAGTCCCTTGTACGGCCGCACCAGCCCGAAGAACAGCAGATTGCGCCGGGTGACGTCGGCGGATGGCCCACCGCGGCCGGCCACCGGCCCGGGCGGCGAGGACGGCAGACCCGAGGAGGACGGACCCGAGGACGGCAGACGCGAGGACCACAGGTGCGTGGCCATCTCGGCCACCAGGACCGGAGCAGGGGTGAGGCACGCGGCGAGCTCCGCCTGGGCCGGCGTGTGGACGAGAACAGCCGACGACCGGCGCAGCACCGCACTGGTCAGCGGTTCGTCCACGGCCCGGCGCTCGTGCGGCAGGACGTTGTGGCAGAGTGCCACGACCGTGGGACCCGCGCCTCCGGAACCCGCTCGCCCGGAACCCGTGCCCCGGCCGCGCAGCCCCCGGGCCCGCAGCCCCGGGGCCCGCAGTGCGCCGAGGACGCCCAGGTAGGCCGGAGCCTGCACGGGGGTGACGACGACCAGGATCACCGCGTCGGCCTGCCGCCGCAGGCGCCTGCCGAGCCGGATCCACCCATCCGGTCTGCGCCACGACAACGGGTAGCGGGTGACCTCGAACGGCTCCATCTCGGGCTCGGTGACGCGCTGCACGCCGGGATAGAGCCGCGCGGGGTATTGCGCCGACCAGGACTCGACCGCCACCTCGTGGCCCCGCGCCGACAGCCGGTGCGCAAGCTCGGTGGTGTGCTGCGCGATCCCCCCCTTGTAGGGATGGGTCGGACCGACGATCGCGATGCGCACGCCGGTCAGGTGTCGCTGCGCGAGCGGGCCACCAGATCGCCGATCAACGCCAGCACGACGATCTGGAAGCCGACCAGAATCGCCAGCAGCGTCGACGTCGCCACATGGAAGTCGTAGCGGATCACGTCCACGATCAGCTTGACAAAACCCAAACCCATGATCCACAGGGCGACCGGCATGAGAACCTTGATCGGATCGAAGTACATCACCATCCGCAGCACCTGAAGGATGTAACGCCGCGCGTCCCGGAAGGGATGGAACTTCGACGTTCCGGACCGTTTTGCGTAATCAATCGGGAGGTAATCCACCGGATGCTGGTTCGACAGGAAGGACATCGTGATCGTGGTGACGCAGGAGAAACCGGGGGGCAGTAGCCGCAGATAGGGCAGGGAAACGTCCCGGCGGAAGGCGCGAAGCCCGGAGTTGAGGTCGGGAATCTTCATGCCGGACAGCCGCTGGGCGATTATCCGGATGAACCATTTCGCCGGCACCCGGGCCCACTTGTGAGTGCCCTCCTCGGTGCGGCGCGCCCCGACGACCTGGTCGACGTCGAGGTTGTCGTCCAGGTAACGGACGAACTCCGGGATGCGCTCGTTCGGGTACGTCATGTCGGCGTCGGTCCAGACGACGATCTTGCCGCGGGCCTCCTGGGTCCCGATCCGGCGGGCCGTGCCGGAACCACCGTTGCGGCGGAACGGCATCACCCGCATGCACGGGAACCGCGGGGCCACCTCGCGCAGCACCGCGAGCGTGTTGTCGGTCGACTTGTCGTCAATCGCCAAGACTTCGTAGGAGTAACCGCTCGCGTCCATCGCGGCGGTGATGCGCTCGAGTTCGAGCACCACATGGTCCTGCTCGTTGTAGCAGGGCAGCACGATGGTCACGTAAGGGGTGTCCGGACCGGCGGCAGCGACGCCGTCCCCGGAAGCCGCCCGCACTGGGGTGCCGGCCTGCGGATGTTCAGGTCGGTGGATGGCGCTGACACTCACGTCGGTGTGGCTCCCGGTCGTCGTTCCGGCCCAGCGGCGTCCCGGGCCGGCGTCCTGGCGGCCCGACGTCGTCAGTTCCCGCCCCGATCGCCGGTCCGTGGCGATGGTGCACGCTCCGTCGAGGGCTCGCGCACGACTCTAGAGTGGCATGCCCGCCCCGGCGAGCCGACAGCCGGGCGGTCCCGGCCACCGGGGCAGCGCCTACTGTTGCTCCGTGGGTGCGTTCAGAAGTGATCTGCGGGAGTATGTGCGGCACGTTCGTTCGCTGTGGGCGGCGCAGGAGACCTCGGCCCGCTCGTTCGTGGCCGGGCTGCGTTACCCGCTCGCGTACAGGCAACCGATCTGGACCGGTTCCCCCACCGTGATCGAAGGCCGGGAACGCATCGAGTTCGCCGAGGGCGCAGCGCTACGGGTGGGGCTCGGCGCGTTCGGACTGTCGACCCGGCGCGACACCTCGATCATCCGGGTGCATCCCGAGGGCCGCCTGCGCTGCGAAGGTGTCGTGTCGCTGCAGCGGGGCGTGCGGATCGTCGTCGACTCGGGCGTACTGGAACTCGGCCCCGGGGCGAACATCAACGGGTTCGCCAAGATCCTCGTGCGCGAACGCGTCTCGATCGGCGCCTGCTGCAACGTCTCGTGGGACACCCAGCTACTCGACAACGACTTCCATCCGATGGTCGTCGACGGCGTGGAGCAGCCGATGAGCGGGCCGATCGTGCTGGAGGACCGGGCCTGGATCGGCACGGGGGCTATCGTGCTCAAGGGCGTGACGATCGGCGAGAGCGCCGTCGTCGCCGCGGGCTCGGTGGTGACCCGGGACGTGCCGCCCAAGGCCGTCGCCGCCGGATCCCCCGCGAAGATCGTCGGCCACATCGACTCCTGGCGCTGATCCGGCGCCCGGATCGCGCGCTCCGGACGTCGGGCCGCGGAGCTGTCCGCGTGCCACGCGGACAGCTCCGCGGCCACGCCTAAAACCGGAATCTTCGCCTCGCCCAAATCCGACAGATCCTGCTATTCGACAGATCCTGCTATCCGTGCTATCCGGCGGACTTTGCATCCGGATAGCCGAAGGCATCCGCCTCGATCCCCCGATTCAATAACGGTGAACCAGCCCTCGAGCGGTCACGATGATGGTTGCAGGCTGTGACACCGCCGGTCCGGGAACACCGCGACAACGGTCTGGACACCAGCCCGGAAGCACCCGCACCACCGTGCGCGACCAGGGCTGACTGGAGGAGGGCACCCATGATGCCGACGGGGAATCGGGGGTCCGTAGCATGACTCCACCTTCGTCCGATGGGACTCTGCCACTCGTGGGTGACTCTGTGGATTCGACCGCAACGGCCCGCGCCGACGCCAAGGCCGGCGGAGACGTGTTCCCGATGGGGACGCGCTTCCGGCCGTGGGGGATTCTCCGCACCACCCCTGCGGCCATCTGGGTGATCACTCTGCTCTTCACCGCGCTGCTGGCCGGCTGGTCGGTGATGATGCCGCAATACCATGCGCCCGACGAACCGAACCACGTGGACGCTGTGATGCGGCTCGTCGAGGGCAAGGGCTGGCCGCATCCGGGCCGTGCGATCGTGACGCAAGGTGGCGTAGGGGCGATCATGGCCGCCCCCTACGGATCCGAGGAGCGGCCCCGCGACCTGTCAGCCGGCCCGTTCACCGCGGCCGACGCCGTCCCCCGCCACGATCGTCCCAGCTGGGAGGAGTTGGACCGGATGCCGGCGCCGAAGGGCGGCATCCAGCAGCTCGTGCAGCATCCCCCGCTGTACTACTGGGTTGACGCCATGATTCTCAAGGCCGTCCCCGGCGGTGGCGACCACCTGCGCTGGGACGAGATCATCGGGATCCTGCGCCTGGTCAGCGTGGCAATGGTCGCGCCGTTGCCGTTGCTCGCCTGGGCCGGGGCGAACCGGCTCAGCGGTGGCAGCCGGGTGGCGGGGATCTGTGCCGCCCTGGTACCACTCGGGATCCCCCAGCTCACCCACATCGGATCCAGCGTCAACAACGACAACCTGCTGGTTCTGACCAGCGGCCTGGCCACGGTCTCGATCGTCTACGTGCTGCGCGGGGACACCTCCCTGCGCACCGCGTCCTGGACGGGGGTCTTCGTCGGCCTCGCCCTTCTGACGAAGTCACTGGCGATCATGCTGGTCCCCATGGCGGCGCTGGCCTACCTCGTCGCCTGGGGCCGGGCCCGACGCGACGCCCGGGCTCCGTGGGCGCGGGGACCAGCGGCCGCCGTGGCGGCGACCGGACCGGCCGCCATCGCCCCCTACCCGGCCGCCCCTTACCCCCCCGCCGACCCCCGCACAACCAGCCCCCGCACAACCAGCCCCCGCACAACCAGCCCACATGCAACCGGCTCTCACCCCACCGAGACGGAGCCCTTCCTGCTCGCCGAGGCCGGACCCACGGGACCACCCGCCTCCGCGCTTCGCGTGCCCTGGCGCCAACTGCTGCTCGGCGGCGCGCTGGCGATCGCGCTCGGCGGCTGGTGGTGGATCGTCAACATCGTCCGTTACGGCACCTTCCAACCGGAGACGCCGGGATTCCCCCTCGGCCAGTATCTGAGCGACGACTGGGGTGCCTACACCGAGCTGCTGATCAACGGGACGATCCTGCGCTGGTGGGGATCCTTCGGATGGTTCGAGGTCAACCTGACGACGGTCCCGGTGCGCACGGGCACCGCCGTCGTCATCGTCTTCTTCGCCCTCGCCCTCATCCGGGCCCGGACCGGACGCATCCGGGTGGACCTGCTGTTCCTGCTCTGGCCCACCTGGGCGCTGTTCGGCCTGATGACCCTGCAGTCCGCGAAGAACTTCGACAGGTACTTCCACGTCAGCGGGATCTCCGGCCGCTACCTGTATGCGGGCCTGGCGTCGCTGGCGATCGGGGTCGGGATGGGCGCGGCGGCGACCGGCCGCCATCTCTCCCGGATCATGCCGCTGCTCTTCCTGGCCGGCGCGACCACCCTGCAGGCCTGGGCGATCTCGATGGTGTTTCCGCACTTCTGGCAACTCGAGGGCGGCGACCTCGGCGACGCGTGGGACGCGATGGCGGCGTGGGCACCGTGGTCGGAGGGCACCCCGAAATGGCTTGCCGGCGCGGTGTGCGTCCTCGCCGTGGCGGCCCTGGCCTGCTGCATCGGGGTCCTTGTCACCGGCGGTCCGGCCCCGTCAAAGGGACGGTCACCATCGACGGGACAGCGACCGGCTCCACCGCTCGCGCCGTACCCGTCGCACCTGCCGTCGCCGGAACGGCCGCGGCGCGCCGCCGCGCCGGATGCCACCACCGGCTCGGGCCCGGCGGCCGGTACGGGCCCGGAGCCCACCGGCCAGGGCCCCTCCGCCGCGGGGCCTCCGCACTCCCCCTGATCCGGCATCGCCGACAAGGAACCGGAAACCATCCGACCATCGTGCGCGTTCATTCGCGGAGAGTCACACTGAATCCCGAGCCTCGGACAAGGCGCAACCGGCCACGGCGGCGCTGCGCATCGGAGCTCGGGGGCCTCGGATGGTGATTCGGAGACGCATAGGATCCGCGATGTCAACCATCTCGGTTCGGGAGGGGTCTTGCGCCGCAAGCGGGAGACGGGCAACGCGCGGACGGTGGCGCCCCCGTCCGCATCGCCCGCTCCACCCGGCCCCGCCTCCGGGGCGAACCCCCTGGGGCCCGAGACGCCCTCCGGGCCCGTCGCTCGGTCGGGACGGGGGACACCCTCGGCGCCGGACTTCGACCCGGTGGGCGGCAGCGGTCTGACGGCACCGCCCATGGAGCCCCTCGACAGCAGCGACCCGACCGAACTGGGCCAGTTCACGCTGCTGGGGCGCCTCGGGGAGGGCGGGATGGGGACCGTCTTCCTCGGGCGGGGCAGGCCGGACGTCGCCGAGTACGCCGGCCGGCTCGTCGCGGTCAAGGTCATTCGACCTGACCTGGCCCGGGTGCCCGAGTTCCGGGCCCGGTTCCGCCGGGAGGCCGACATCGCGCGCCGGGTCGCCCGCTTCTGCACCGCCGAGGTACTCGATGTCGTCGATCCGCCGGGCGGGCGGCCCTACCTCATCACCGAGTACATCGACGGCCTCACCCTCGCCCAGACGGTGGCCGCGGCCGGCCCACTGCGGTCGGCCGACCTGGAGCGCGTCGCGGTCAGCGTGGCCGCGGCGCTGACCGCCATCCACGGCGCCGGCCTCGTACACCGTGATCTCAAGCCGTCCAACGTGCTGCTCTCAGCCTTGGGCCCCCGCGTCATCGACTTCGGCATCGCCCGGGCGCTGGACGCCCCGACGATGCTCAGCCAGGAGATCCAGCGGATCGGTACACCGGCGTTCATGGCCCCGGAGCAGGCCAACGGCGAGCCGGTGACGGCGGCGGCGGACGTCTTCGCATGGGGTGGCCTGGTGACCTATGCGGGCACCGGCTCCTTCCCCTTCGGGGACGGGCCGACGCCGGTGCAGCTCTACCGCGTTGTACACCGCGAACCACTGCTCGACGGTCTCGCTCCAGCCCTGCGGCCGATCGTCGAAGAGGCCATGCGCAAGGACCCGGCCACCCGGCCGAGTGCCCAGGAACTGTTCCTGCGTCTGGTCGGAATGGGCCCGACCACGCATCCCGACCCGGAGGTGACCCGCGTCATCCGTGCCGGGGCATCGATGCCCGCGCCCCCGCAACGGACCGACCCGGACCGCTCCGCGCCCGGACAGAGATCGGATCCGCCCACCGAGGCCGAGTTGGAGGGACCGCCCGGCGCGGGTCGTGACGAGACCGGGGACGAACCCACCGGGCTAGCGGCGACCGGAGGCAGGGCGAACCGGGGCTTCACGCCCGTCGACCCTGATCCGGGCGGGTCTGCCTCGGGCGAGCCGGTCGGCGCCGGGCCGCCCGTCGACCCGTCGGCACGGGACCGCGGCCGGTGGAACTGGCGCCGCGTCGCGCTGCTGGCCGCCCCGGTCCTCGCGGTCCTGCTCATCGCGGCCCTCATGCCATTCGCGCTCACCACCGGCAGTGACCGGCGGCCGAGCCGGGAGGAGACGGCCGCTCGCGTCGCTCTGGCCGCCGAGGCCGTCCGCAGCTCTGATGCGGACCTGGCCGCCCGGCTGTCCCTGGCGGCCTACCGCATCAGCCCGGTGTGGGAGGCCCGCGCCGGGCTGCGCACCTCCTTCGCCGCCGCGACGGCGACGGTGCTCGACGGGCACACGCAGTCGGCGCTCGGTATGGACATCAGCCGGGACGGGCGCCTGCTGGCCTCGACCGGTGCCGACAACCTCGTCC
>NZ_CDWRCM010000081.1:0-403 GCF_977927585.1 Frankia sp. CcWB2
GCTACCGGAACCCCGAAAACCAGCGGCTACACACACGCTGCGAAACCACCCGCCGAGCCCGCAGATGCCTCAAACCCGCTTAACATGCGAAGAGCCCCCATGCCAGGGGCCCCCGCACTGCGCCGAAGGCGCCGTGCGGGGAAAGGCTAGTCCACCCACTGCCCCTGCGTGAAGGCGACGACCAGGGCTGCCATGATCGGTGTACAGATACAGAGATATACCGACTGTACCCAGCTCTGCCGCGCGGCGGCTCGCGCGAGCATCAGATACAACGGAAAGGCCACCAGAATTCCACGGATTCCCGATGCATAATAATTCGTGCAGGCCATTATCGCGGTCATCACGCCGAGGAAAGTCGCCTCACCCCACCGTCTCCCGGCCAGCAGGATGATGGTCAGCAGCA
>NZ_CDWRCM010000081.1:720-3216 GCF_977927585.1 Frankia sp. CcWB2
CCCGACGACCACCGCGAGCAGTTCCCCGCGCCAGAACCAGACGAAGGTCGACGCACCGTTGCCATCCGTGGCCGATGCCCAGGTGGCGGCCCAGCCCGACCAGGGCCAGTCGAGGCCTCGGTGCCAGCCGTCCCGCATCGCGTCCGTGTAGGAGCCCCAGCCCCCGGTGCGAATCCTGAGATAGCCCAGATAAGCGAGGACGGGGATGGGTGGAAGCCCCAGCGACAACGCCGGCCAGGCGAACACCGGGAGGCCGGCGGAGCGCCGGCTCACGACGTACTGCACGGCCAACGCGATCCCGAAGGGAATACCGCTGATCCTGGCGGATGCTGCCCCGGCGCCCAGCAGGCCGGCCAACCACCAGCGGCGGCGGCGTGCCGCCAGCCAGGACGCCGTAGCGAACCCCAGGAAGATACCCTCCGAGTAGGCGGCGAACAGGAACACCGCGTAGGGGAAGCAGATAAGGCTGAGGACGGCGAACTGCGCCGCGGGCTTGCCGACCTCGTCCGCGGCCAACCGCCACAGCGCGGCGACCGCGACCGCACCGGCGAGGAACGACACGACCAGACCCGCGACGATCCAGTCCGGAACGACGATATGGACGATCCGCATCGCGATCGGGAGGCCGGGAAAGTCGACTTCTGTCCGGTCCGAGTAGGCGGGGGAGAGATAGCCGTACCGGGCGACCTTCGTGAACAGGCCGACATCCCACCGGTCCCAGAGCGTGCACAGGCCGGGAGCGTTTCGCGCCGGCGCCGAGGTGAGGGCCCGCGCGGCAGCGAGCGCCAGCAAGGCGACCGCGACCCGGCTCCCGAACCAGATCGGCAGCGCGGCCCGGACCGGCTCCGGCAGCCGGGCCCAGGCCGCTCGGACCATCCCCGGCCCGGTCGGATCATGCACCGCCGGACCCGGCCCCGTCGGCGCTGCCGGCGGCCGGGCCGCCGTCCGGCTTGCCGGTGGCCGCCGCCACCCACGCCGGCCGGCCGCCGCGGGCATCGGGGGCATGGTCCAGCACCCCGCCCGCAGGGTCGTCGACGGCGTCCGGATCGCCGGCGGCAGCAGAGCCGACCGCGACACGCGGATCACCCGGGTACGCCATTCCGCCGGTCCGCACGATGTCGGTATGCGGATGCAGGATCTCCCGGACGACGAATCCGGCCAGGACGAGCAGCACCAGGTCGCGCAGGGCCACCGCGCCGACGAACCATCCCCGGTCGATGCCCTGACGACCATGCGTGTCGTTGTAGATGAAGTGCATGAATCGGGTGAACAGGACCCACGCCTCGCAGGCCTGCCACAGCAAGAACAGCCGCCATCGGGGCCGAGCCAGTGCCGCCAGCGGTAGTAGCCAGATCGTGTACTGGGGTGAGAAGACCTTGTTGGTCAGCAGGAAGGCGACGACGAGCAGGAACAGCACCTGCGGCAGGCGGGGCCGGCGCGGTGCGAGCCAGGTGAGCAACCCGATGGCGATCACCGAGACCAGCAGGGCCGCCCCAGTGATGATGTTCAATGTGGAGATGGGCAGGCCGTTGTCCCGCAGGCCCTGCAGGATCATCGGAAGGGCGACGACGATCGTCACCCAGCCGGCCGCGGCCGCCACGATGACCAGCCGGCGCGCATCGGGCCGATGATGGATCGCGGCCGCCGCCACCGCGACGAGGACGACGGCGGTGAGCGCGGAGACCACCAGGTGCAGCGATCCGAACCAGGCCGGGTCGTAGCGGCCGGCAAGCCAGGTCGCGCCGAACGCCAGCGAGTCCCAGTCGGCGCCGCGGTCGGAGTTCAGGTCGAAAAACCGGGCGATGGCGTTGCGGGCCTTGTCCGGACCACCACCGACCAGTCGGGTCCAGTCACCACCTCGCCAGAAGGTCGACCAGATGCTGTCGCCGACGCGGGCGTTCTCCGCGTTGAAGTAGCCGGCGGTCAGCCACAGCGGGACGATGACCACCAGCACCGTCACCGCCGCCGCACAGACGGTCCGGGCCAGTTCGCGCAGCCTCCCGGCCCGAAGACAGAGGAAGGCCAACCCGAGCAGGAACAGGGCCGGATAGAGCTTCGTGAGGATGCCGAGCCCGATCAGCATCCCGGCGAGCTTCGGAGCCCGCCTGGACCAGGCGAGCAGGCCGCCTGCCGAGAACGCCACCGCGATGATGTCCCAGTTCGTCAGCAGATGCAGCACGAGGGTCGGCGCCAGCGCGAACAGAGCGGCGTCCCAGATCCGCCTCAATCCGGCCGTCAGCGCCGTGCAGCACACCGCGACCGAGGCCACGATCAGGAACAGCAGGGCGGTGAGGTCGTAGAAGACGGCCGACCGCATGTCCATCGTGTAGTGGTCGAAGACACGCTCACCGTTCTCCTCCCGGTAGACCGCCCGCGGTCCGTCCGCGAGACCGGCTGGCCAGGCGACAAGCTGCATGGTGGCGCCGATCAACGGCGGGTATTCCGTCGGGTAGTCCAGATAGGGGATCTTCCCGTCGACCAGCCCCTCCTGGCTGT